>JBIOGV010000045.1:0-17846 GCA_044448365.1 Chitinophagales bacterium | reverse complement strand
GCATAATATCTTCCTTCACCATGCGCTATGGGTATTTTATAAATATGATCGCTGTTATCTTTTATAAATACGTTTTTCCCAATAAACTGCTGATTCGCATTTCGCAAAAGAACTCCTGGCAGCAGATGTGATTCACATAAAATTTGAAAGCCATTGCAAATCCCTAATACCTTTCCACCTGAATTGGCAAAATCAATCACAGTTTGCATCATGGGACTGAATCTTGCAATAGCTCCGCAGCGGAGATAGTCCCCGTAAGAAAAACCACCCGGCAGAATAATACAATCCTCTGTAGAAAACATTCCAAGGTCCTTATCCTTATGCCACAGCATGATCACTTCCTTGTTAAGATCATAGGTAAGTGCATCATAAATATCCCTGTCACAATTGGAGCCGGGGAAAACAACAACACCAAATTTCATAAAGTCATTTTAGAATGATCAAAGATAAAGATGATGCGTGACAGTGAAAAGGTTGGGCGCTTAATATGTTTATAAATTCTACCATCCGGGTCCGTAATACTGATATAACAATACAAACCCAACCGATGACCAAAATAGAATTAAGGGGAATATTTTTTTTGCCGGATAAAAATAAGTGCAGGCATGAAAGGCAGAAAAAGGCACAGCAGCCATGATCCAATTTTCGAACGTATTTGTCGTATTGACAAAGGGAACAAATATGGCTACCAGTAAATAGATGAGCAAAATGCTCCAGCCTTTGCGCACTTGTATCAACATCCGCCGCAGATTATCCTGTACAAAATACCCCCCGGTTAAAAATGGAATCATTAGCAAAAGCGCACTTACAGCTAACCAGATTGACTGCTGAAGTGATGGAATATTTATAATGAGGTAGGGGACTATTTTACTGAGTTGCCATTGATTGGTTAAAAAAAGATAAACGCCGTAAAAATAATAGGGTGCGGTAACCCCTAATAAGCAAAGTAACCATTCATTGATACGAAAAGGTCTCATGACCATCAAAGCAAACAAGATCCAAATAACAAATGTGATCGAAGGGAAAAATATCAGGCTGGCAATACCAATAATAAGGCCCGCATTAAATATGATCCCCTTTCCTTTAGGGTTATTATAAATTTTAAAAAGCCATCCTAAAACAAAAATGAGTAAACTATTCATTAAAAGAGGGGCTGAAAAATAATTCCATTCTGAAAAAAATGAAGTAATAAGCATATAGGACATGCCCGGTAAATAATTAGACCGGTTCATCATTCTATAGTCATTGATAAGCCGGGTCAACGCCACTGCCTGGGTAAACAGCAATAGAAAGGCAAGAACAGAATATAAGACAGGAGTTGCTTTTCCTGTTGGTTCTAAAAATTTTAAAATTCCATGAAATAGAATTCCGTCCTTGGGTTGAATAGTTGCCACATGCGGATGCAGGAACATGGGTAATTTTATCAGCATGCTGAAAACCAGCAGTAATAAAATATTAGCAGGGGTTTTTTGTTTAAAAATACCAATCACGGATATGGATGATGTTGGTTTGTTAAGTTAAAAATCGATCTTGGCAAAACAAATTTCGTTTCTGTACAGGCAGGGAACAATCATTTGATGTGAACTGACCTGTTTGCCGTATTTTGCCATAAATTCATACCCTTTATCAAGATTTTTTAAAGTGGGATTTCTGTTAATTTCTCCCCCGGGCGAAACCGTATAATCATTCAGCAAATTAATCCTTCTTTCTTCCATATTAAAAAGTAAATGAAGTTGCCCCCCGGTATTCATCATCTGGTAAGAGATCAGGTCGTCACTTTCATCATCATATTGCTCTTTTGCCACAACGTTATTCCATTCCAGGTTGCCACTTTTCCCAAAAGAAAGCAAAACTATATTATCGGCGTGATAACGCACATTTTGAGAATTGTTATAGAATCTTGAACGATACCACAAACTGTTATAGTACGGTGAATAGTAATAATAATCATAAGGAGTGTAGTAGAAAGGAGAGCCATAAAGATAATCCCAGCGATTCCAGGTATTGTATCGCGAAGTGGTATAAAATGATTCGCTGCCGATAATAAAACCGCCATCTTTTTTTATAATGATATTCCGGATAAAATAGTCATTGAACGCCGTTTTGATGCTGGCATCTGCGCCTTTCGCATCTTTTCGCAATTCATCACCGAAGGTTACCATATTTTCCATTTCGGTTCTCTCGCTATCTTTATCCCATACGTAAAAATAAAAACCATCTATATTGCTGCGGCGCTCCTTATAGTAAAAGGATGTCAGAAAATAACGCTTGTTGAAATTATCAACTTTTATATGCAGTTCATCCAGGTATTTTCTTTCAATATCCAAATCATTAATGTGAAATGAATCAGCCTGGGCGTATTTGACAACCAGCGAGGCCTGGCTAATGATGTCATTACTTTCGCGATAAAATTTTGCAAATACAAAATCGCCCTGGTTATCTACATTAAACTCATCAAGATATTCATTGTGATCCTCCATAGGCATTGCGATGGTACTTCTGTTCAGTAAAAGCAGGTTCTCATCAAAAAGATTTGTGGTGATGATGTATTTTTCTTTATTGCGGCTATTGATTCTAAAAACCATTAGCTTGCTTTTATCCTCACTGGAAATCACACTGTAAATTTTATTATTAGCCGCAAAACCAATGTGAGTAGTATCCAATTGAAGGACCTCGGAAATCTTTTTGCCGTTCCCGTCCACTTTAATGGCATCACAATACACAATATTTCTTTTCTGATACTGATAGATGGCGTAAAAGAAATCGCTGAATGGGAAAAAATCCACATTGATCAGCCGATCTTCGGGCATATAGTCCTGGCTTACCTTTGTCACTTCCTTCATATCATTGTCCAATATATCGATCCAGCCTTTAGTTCTTACATTCTTATATATGAGGAAATTTCCGTTGATTTTTCCAATGATTTCAAAATTCATCCGGCGGTTATCCTCCCTGTCCGGTTCGGAATAAACTATTTTCTGAGCCTTAAGAATATACCCGGAAACAAAAACACAAATCAAAACAAAAAGCAACCGTTTGCTAAACATAAAACTTTGATTTTTTGCTCATTAAAATTAAAGATTGCAGACAAAATTCCCTCTTTTATTTTGCCTGAGATGCAAGCGTCTTGTTAATTACGTGTAGCGGCCAGTAAAAAATTGTATGAATCGGCTTTAAATTATTTCGCCTATATTTATAGGTTTTCATAAGTTATTGCTTGCAGATTATTTTAAGTTTACATTTGCAGATATGCCGACGGATTTAAATTTGTACCAGCCTTTGAAGACATTTCTAACGATGAGCCATGGAGTTAAATAACAATCCAAAGTGAGAATACCGACTAACAGAGTCACTTTCGCAGGACTAATCATTGCACTCGGAATTATTTACGGTGATATAGGCACTTCACCACTCTACGTTTTTAACGCCATCATTAATGGAAAAGTCATTAGTGAAGAATTGATACTGGGAGGTTTGTCGTGTATAATCTGGACACTGACCCTTCAGACAACTATCAAGTATGTAATTTTAACCCTACAGGCAGATAACAGGGGTGAAGGTGGAATTTTTTCTTTGTATGCCCTGGTGAGAAGACAACGAAGGTGGCTTGTATTGCCCGCTATGCTTGGAGGAGCCGCTTTAATTGCAGATGGTATGATCACACCACCTATCTCTGTCACTTCTGCAGTAGAGGGTCTGCGCCAATTGCCTGGTGCCGGGCAAATAAGTGACTGGACCATTATATATATTGTACTCGGTATTCTTACTATTTTATTTTTTCTTCAGCAATTTGGTACGGCCTCCATTGGAAAACTATTTGGACCCATCATGTCCATCTGGTTTTTCATGCTTGCAGTCATTGGTATAAGCCATATCTCTGATGATTGGTATATTTTTAAAGCATTTTCTCCACATTACGCTATTAAATTATTAACCAACTATCCTAAGGGATTTTGGATACTTGGAGCCGTTTTTCTTTGTACCACCGGGGCCGAGGCCCTATATTCTGACTTAGGCCATTGCGGAAAATGGAATATCCGTTACTCATGGATTTTTGTCAAGACCTGTCTTATCCTGACCTACCTTGGCCAGGGAGCCTGGTTGCTGGCTAATTATCACAATCATGTATTCGACGTGCTTCACAATAATGTTTTTTACGGAACCATGCCAGATTGGTTCAAACTCTTTGGAATCATTATCGCAACAGCTGCCGCTATTATTGCCAGCCAGGCTTTGATCAGTGGCTCATTTACACTTGTAACCGAAGCCATGCGGCTTAATTTGTGGCCAAAGCTTCGAATAGGATATCCTACGGAAGAACGGGGACAATTATACGTGCCTGGTGTAAATTTTCTTTTATATTTCGGCTGCACCGGCATGGTACTTTATTTCCAGAAATCAACAAATATGGAAGCCGCCTATGGTTTAGCGATTACCCTTTGCATGATCGCTACTTCTATTTTATTTGCAAATTTTCTTATATCAAAACGGGCAAAGCCTTTATTGATCTATCTCTACCTGATCGTTTACTTATCAATTGAATTAAGCTTTCTTTCCGCCAATCTTAATAAATTTCCTCATGGCGGCTATGTGACACTGATTGTAGGGGGTGCGTTATTTTCAATCATGTACATCTGGTTCAAAAGCCGCAAAATCAAGAACCGGTATGTTGAGTTTGTGAGGCTTGAAAATTACATTCCTAAAATACAGGAATTAAGCAATGACAGGTCTGTGGCAAAGTATGCCACACATCTTGTTTACCTGACGAGTGCAGACAATCCCAAAGAAATTGAGCATAAGATCATTTATTCTATCCTTAATAAAAAACCCAAACGTGCAGATATTTATTGGTTTGTACACGTCGACACACTGGATGATCCCTATACTTCTGAATACAGGGTGGATCACATCATCCCCAATGATATTATCAGGGTGGAATTCAGGCTGGGCTTCAGAGTTGAGCCAAGAATAAACCTGATGTTCCGAAAAGTAGTGGAAGATCTTGTGGCCAATAAAGAAGTAAATATCACCAGTCGTTATGAAAGCCTTGAAAGAAGTAATATAGTTGGCGATTTTCAATTTGTAGTAATGGAAAAATATCTTAGCCAGGATAATGACCTGCCCATTATAGAAAGGTTTGTGATGAAATTATATTTCTGGCTGAAAGAAATCAGTCTTTCCGAAGAAAGAGGTTTCGGTCTCGATGTAAGTAATGTAACGATCGAAAAATTTCCGCTCATTGTAGCGCCCGTGACCAATATGAAATTGAAAAGAATAGAGGATTAAATGATAATTTTATAAATGAAAGATGATAGTTCCTGAATTCGCGGCATTAATTTAATAAGTTTTGTACTTTCCACTATCAGTTATCATTTATCAATTTGCCACACATTATCTGGTATATCATCCTTGGAATCATTGTACTTTCTCTTCTCGTTTACCTGTTGCAGGACAAATTGATTTTCAAACCGGAAAAACTAAAACAGGATTTCCAGTTCAAATACGATATTCCTTTTAAAGAATTATTTTTTGATGCGGGTCCCGGCGTTCGCATTAATGGCCTTCATTTTTTCAGGGAAAAACCCCTGGGTCTTATTTTATACTTTCATGGTAACTCAAGAAGTATAAAAGGATGGGCAAGATATGCCCGTGATTTTTATCGCTATAATTATGATGTGGTACTTGTGGACTACCGTGGTTTTGGAAAAAGTACCGGGAAACGAAATGAAAAAAAAATGCTCAACGATATGCAATACGTTTATAGCACCCTGGCAAAACGATACTATGAGCATTATATAATCGTCTACGGCAGAAGCCTGGGCAGTGGTTTCGCGACCAAGATAGCCTCTGAAAATAACCCGAGATACCTGATACTGGATTCGCCCTACTATAATTTTACAAGGGTGATCGAACGTTTTCTTCCTATTCTTCCCATTCGCTATGTACTGCGCTATCATCTAAGGACCGACAGATGGATCCAATTGGTAAAATGCCATACCTATATTATCCATGGTACAAAAGACGTGCTGATACCAATCAGGCACAGTGAAGCTTTGCAAAAATTAAATCCACGGAAGATCACTTTAATCAGAATTCATGGTGGCGGACATAATAATCTCACTAAGTTTGATGAATATCACAATTTTATCCGGGATATTTTGAAGTATTAAATTGCAATTCCGGGGAAAAGAAAGAAGCCGGAAAATTATGAAATTGAAGTAATGTCAAAGTCAGGATAATAATAACCATTAACCTTCGTTAACAAAAATGTTAATGATGATGTAATTCAAACAGATCATTGTTACAGGGACTGTTACGGATCGTCAAACAAAAAATGATGCTCATGAAAAAAATTTACTTTCTCTCTCTCGTTATCCTAAGTCTACTGATGTGGAGTTGTAAATCGGCAAGTAAATTGTATGAAAAGGGGAATTATGACGACGCTGTCCAGGTAGCAGCAAAAAAATTACAGAAAGATCCTAACAATGCAAAATTAAGATCTGTTATCCAGGATGCCTATCGTTATGCAGTGACAGACCATGAAAATAAGATCAGGAATTATTCCCAAAGTAATAATGAGTTAAAATGGGAATGGATGTACTATGAGTACTCCTCATTACAAAATCTGTACAATTCCATTTTCAGAACTCCGTCCATTTTTGAATTGGTTCAACCCACGGATTATTCTTCTGAATTAAATACCTACGCGGCAAAAGCAGCCGATGTACATTATAATCATGGTTTGCAGTATATGAATAATAATGATAAGCAAAGTTTCAAAACCGCCTATCGTGAATTCAAGACGGCTCTTGGTTTTGATCCGGGCAACGTCACCATTCAAAATGCATCAAATGAGGCTTATAATGCCGCACTAACCCGGGTGGTGATCATTCCTGCCAATGATTATGGTTTCAGCTACAGCTCTTATAATTATCAGCTTCAGAATTATGAAAATGACATCATCCGAAACCTTCAAAATAACAGCGGGAATGAATTTGTAAAATTTTATTCTTCGCCGGAGGCAGAAAGGCTGAATGTCGTCCCTGACGAAATAGTTGAAACACATTTCACAGAAATAAATATTGGAAGAATAAAGGATAATTATTTGAACCGCGAAATTTCAAAAGATGTAGTGGTTAAAGAAATCGTCTACAAGCCCGATTCAGTTGTGAAGCAATACGCCAAAGTGAAGGCAAAGATCACCACAACACAACGAACAATGTACTCTGAGGGAAATCTCAGCCTCGTTATTCATGATAATAACGGCAGGGTGATCTGGACAGATCACGTGACAGGCAGCGAAAGCTGGTCAACCGAGTTTAGCAGCTATACGGGAGACGAAAGAGCGCTGAACGAAGATGATAAAAAAGTATTAAACAGGAACAGGGATAATCCTCCGCGGGAAGAAGAAATCATAAGCTGCATCAAGGAAAGCATTTATAAAGATTTTATTTCCCGGTTAAGAAATTACTATAGTCGTTATTGATGCATTCAAAAAGAGAAAGATCAAAAGTGAAGATCATTCTTCTAAAACAATCTTCGATTTTCCCACTTTCAATTTATACCCCACTCCTATTTTCAAGGCATAATTTTCTTTTCCGTGGCTGACAGGAAACCCAAAACAAACAGGATAGTCATATTCTTTTACTGCATCACGAATGATTTCATAAGCTGTTTGCCCGAATGGCCTTTCAGTATCTTTATTTTCTGTAAAACCTCCAATGATAAGCCCGGCAAGCTTTGACAATTTACCGCTGCGTTTTAACTGGTACATCATCCGATCAATATTGTAGAAGTATTCACCAACATCTTCCAGAAACAAAATTCTCCCTCTTGTTTTAATATCTGAATCTGTCCCTATCAAATGAGTCAGCAATGAAAGATTACCTCCAACTAACTCACCGATCGCTTCTCCTTTTCTATTGGATTCATGGGGTTCGCAGGAGTATTTTAATTTCTTACCCTCTATTGCATTTCTCAGTGACTGCACAAACCGGTTAATGTACCCGGCATCATTAAAAGCGGCAGCCATGGGCGCATGTATCGATGAAATATAATAGTTAGAATAAAGATGCGAATGGAGCACAGTTACATCGCTATAGCCAATGATCCATTTGGGTTGCTTTTTGAATTTTCTGAAATTGATCTTATCAATGATACGGCTGAGACCATAACCGCCCCGTGCGCAAAGAATGGCTTTTACTTCATCATCATCGAGCATTTGCTGAAAATCATTCAATCTTTCTTCATCGGTTCCGGAAAAATAATTGAATTCATTGCCCAAAGTTTTGCCCACCTTTGTTTGAAAGCCCCATTCCTCATTTAACACCCGGATACATTCGGAGGCCCTTTCCACAGGCATGAGCCCGGAAGGGCAAACAATACCAATTACATTACCTTTTTCTAAGTATGGTGGAGTCGCAATCATTGTTTAAAGTTATTAGAAAATTTAGAGTCCTGGTATTTCTTGCAGCAAAGGCGCTAAGACACGAAGTCACGCAAAGCTTTTTGATACTTTTTCTTCGTGTTTCTTTGCGCCTTTGTGTCTTAGTGGCTGAATTATTTTACAGTTTGGTGTTGCAATTGATTGAAGGTATTTTTGCAAACTTAATTGCTGAATAGAATTGTTGCCGCACAAGAGTGCGACGCAAGGAACGATGAATAGAATTATCCCGCCACAGGCGGGACTGGTAACATAAAATTATTTCGTGGCAAATACAAATTCAAAAATAGATAGTGATTTACAAAATCCTCCGCCAGTTGGCAGGGATAGGGCCAAGCGATACTTAGTTACAGCAGCTCTTCCTTACGCCAATGGTCCCATTCACATTGGTCACATGGCAGGTGTATATGTGCCGGCTGATATTTATGTTCGTTACCAGCGGGCAAAAAAAACGGATATAAAATTTGTTTGCGGGAGTGATGAGCATGGTGTGCCGATCACGATCCGCGCGCTGAAAGAAGGCGTGAGCCCGCAGCAGATCGTGGATAAATATCACGCAATAATCAAAGAGAGCTTCGAGCAAATGGGAATTTCGTTTGACATCTATTCACGGACATCCAATAAAATTCATCATGAAACGGCAGCAGAATTTTTTAAAAAGATGTATGATGATGGTTTGTTTGAAGAAAAAGAAACAGAACAATATTACGATGAGAAGGCAAAAACATTTTTAGCCGATCGATACATTGTTGGCACCTGTCCCATTTGCGGAAATGAAAATGCTTATGGTGATCAGTGTGAGCGGTGCGGAAGCAGCTTATCACCCGAACAATTGATCAATCCCCGAAGCACGTTGAGTGATGCCATCCCCATAAAAAAGAAAACAAAACATTGGTATTTTCCTTTACAGAATTACGAGGCATGGTTAAAAGAATGGATACTTGAGGGTCACAAAGAATGGAAGAACAATGTTTATGGACAGTGCAAAAGCTGGCTGGATAACGGTTTGCAGAGTCGTGCCATGACAAGAGACAGCAATTGGGGAGTGAAGGTTCCAAGCCCCCCGGCCCCCGAAGGGGGAGGCGGGAAAGTATTGTATGTATGGTTTGATGCCCCGATCGGCTATATAAGTGCAACAAAAGAATTGACCGATGAATGGAAAGATTACTGGTGTCGGGAAGATACAAGGTTGATCCATTTCATTGGTAAAGATAACATCGTTTTTCATTGCATCATTTTTCCGGCGATGCTGAAAGCGCATGGTGGATTTGTATTGCCTGATAATGTACCTGCCAATGAATTTTTAAATATTGAAGGCTATAAAGTTTCTACAAGCCGCAACTGGGCCGTTTGGGTGAATGAATATCTGCTGGATTTTCCCGGCTGTGAAGATGTACTTCGTTATGTACTTGCGGCCAATATGCCGGAAACCAAGGACAACGACTTTACATGGAAAGATTTCCAGGATAGAAATAATAGCGAACTGGTTGCCATCTTTGGAAACTTCGTGAACAGGACATTCGTGCTGATGCATAAATTATGCGGAGGCAAGGTGCCCAGGCTGCATGAAGATATTTTAGATGAAACAGACAGAGCATTGATAGAAAATATTCAACAAGCAGCGCTCAATGTTCAGCGTTCAATTGAAGAATTTAAATTCCGCGATGCATTGTTTGAAGTAATTGATCTTTCAAGAAAAGGAAATAAATATTTGCAGGAGAAAGAACCGTGGAAGAAAGGTTCAAGCGACAAGGCACAAGGCACAAGTGAAGAAAATCAAAAGCAGATCGATAACTGTCTTCATCTTTGCCTGCAGCTTACGGCGAATCTTGCTGTTCTTATTAATCCCTTTCTTCCATTCACTGGAAAGAAAATGCTGCACATGATGAAAGTGGTAGATAAAATGCTGGATTGGGAAAATGCCGGGAAAATAAAATTGCTGAGTGTCGGATATAGTTTAAGAGCCCCTGACCTATTATTCAGAAAAATTGAAGATGAGGAGATCAAGGCACAGGTTGAAAAGTTGAAAGCAAATTCATTAAAGGCTCAAGGCACAAGTGGCCTGCCTACCGGGCAGGCAGGCAAAGCACAAGAAAAAAAATCCGAAACTCAAAATCCGAAATCCGAAATTACCTATGATGATTTTGCAAAACTCGATCTTCGTATCGGGACTATTTTATCCGCTGAAAAAATAGCGAAGGCCGATAAACTTTTAAAACTGGAAATTGATCTTGGTTTTGAAAAAAGAACCATCGTTTCAGGAATTGCTTTGCATTTTAAGACCGGGGAATTAGTTGGAAAACAAGTTGTGATCGTTGCCAATCTCGCTCCCAGGAAATTAAAAGGCATTGAAAGTAATGGCATGATCCTTTCAGCCGAAGATGAAAATGGAAAATTATATTTAATAAATCCTGAACAAATAATAAATCCCGGTGCGGGAGTCAGCTGATCTGATAAATTTTTTATCTTAGACAGCCAGTTCATATTCTTACACCTTGTAGCTATCGCCGTTTCTCTTTAAAATTTTAATTTTTAAACTAAATCAACTATTATGAAAAAAGTTTTGGTCTTAGCCTCTCTTGCTCTGTTTGCAGCCTGCAATTCCAACGAACCTGCCAAGAATGATTCAATGAAATCAGGTTCCGATTCAACCACAACTATGCAGGAAATCAATTCTCCCTATGCAATAGGGTACTCTTCAAAGTTTGCGATGGATGATCCGAAAAACGCTGAAACACTTTTAACCCTTTGGAAGGATTGGGACAACGGTAACCTTTCCGCTCATAAGGATATGTTTGCTGACAGTGTAGAAATGCATTTTGCTGACGGCTCTATGATGCATACCAGCCGCGACAGTGCTCTTGCAAACGCACAGAACTATAGAAACACATTTGCCAGTTCTGTTGACAGAGTGGATGCTATAATGGCCGTAAAAAGTACTGATAAAAACGAAAACTGGGCTCTTATCTGGGGAATGGAAAAAGACACCGATAAAAAAGGAAAAATAGATTCATTTTACCTGCAGGAAACCTGGAGATTTAATAAAGATGGCAAGGCCAATCTTTTTTACCAGTTTAAGGCGGCGGGTGCACCACCAAAAAAATAATCATGACAAGAGTCCCGGTGAACCGGGACTTTTTTATTTCATATACCTGCTTCATAATTTATTTTAACTTCGTTTCATAAATAGTTGCATAACTAACTAACCTGTCTTTTTCTCACAGATTTCCCGGATTTTCACTGATGGACATAACCGCCATAAATGAATTGACATATAAAATAAGAGGCGCTATCTTTAAAGTTCATGGCTCCCTTGGTCCCGGTTTATTGGAGAGTGTATATGTAGCGGCCCTGGTTTATGAACTTTCAATATTGAATATGTCAATAGAAACACAATCAGGTGTTCCTGTAAATTACAACGGGGTGATTTTAGAACTTGGGTTTAGAATGGATATACTTGTGGAAAATGAAATAATCATTGAAGTAAAATCGGTTGAAGCTTTGCATGATGTCCATAAAAAACAACTGCTTACTTATCTGAAATTGGCAAATAAAAAGTTGGGAATACTTGTAAATTTTAATGTTGCTTCTTTAAAAGATAAGGAAAGTATAATTAGAATAATCAATTAAAACAAAATTTTACAGATCAAAAATTTTCTGTGCTAGTCTGTGAAATCCGTGAGAAAAGTATGAAAAGGAAAATTAAAAAAATTGCCGTGCTCGGTAGCGGAGTGATGGGCTCCAGGATTGCCTGTCATTTTGCAGGAATTGGAGTGCAGGTTTTGCTTTTGGATATTGTGCCGAAAGAGGCTGCTGAGAGTAAGGATAAAAAAATGAGAAATAAAATTGTCAATGATTCATTGCAGGCTGCTCTCAAATCAAATCCCTCTCCCGTTTTTAACAAAGATGTCGCAAAAAAAATCTCTACAGGCAATTTTGATGATGACATGAAAGATATAGCCGGTTGCGACTGGATCATTGAAGTAGTCGTAGAAAGATTGGATATTAAAAGATCAGTTTATGAAAAAATAGAACAGTTTCGAAAACAGGGAACATTGATCACATCAAATACTTCGGGCATTCCCATTCATATGCTGAGCGAAGGAAGAAGCGAAGACTTCAAAAAAAACTTTTGCGGCACGCATTTTTTTAATCCACCCAGGTATTTACGGTTACTTGAAATTATTCCAACGCCTGATACTGATCCTTTGGTCACTGATTTTCTGATGCACTATGGTGATCTGTATTTGGGTAAAACAACGGTGCTGTGCAAAGACACTCCTGCTTTCATTGCTAACCGGATCGGTGTATATGGAATTATGTCTCTGTTTAAGTTGGTGGATCAACTGGATCTGACCATTGATGAAGTGGATGCATTGACAGGGCCAATCATTGGCCGGCCAAAATCAGCAACATTCAGAACTGCCGATGTAGTGGGAATTGACACGCTGGTGAAAGTAGCAAAAGGTGTATATGAAAATTGCCCGGGTGATGAAGCAAGGGAAACATTCTTAATTCCCGGCTGGCTGGATAAAATAGTTGTCAATAATTGGCTGGGAGATAAAACCGGCCAGGGGTTTTTTAAAAAAATGCCTCCCTCTGCTAAAGGGGAGAAAGAAATTTATACTCTTGATTTGAAAACACTGGAATATAAACCAAGAGTCAAATCAAAATTTGCAAGTGTTGAAACGGCAAAACCAATGGACGACCTGAAGCAACGATTGAAAATGCTCATTGCCGGGCAGGATAAAGCGGGAGATTTTTATCGTCATTTTCATTTCGGTTTGTTCTCTTATATTTCTCATCGGATTCCGGAGATCAGTAATGAGATCTATCGCGTAGATGATGCTATGATGGCGGGCTTTGGCTGGGAGATCGGAGCATTTGAAAGCTGGGAAGTATTAGGAGTTGAAAAAACCGTGAAAGCAATGAAGGATGCAGGCTATAAACTTGCATCCTGGATCGATGAAATGCTTGCCGGTGGAAATAAATCGTTTTACAAAATTGAGAATGGAAAACGACTCTGTTATGATCCGTTTTCAAAAACATACAAACCTCTTCCCGGGGCTGACTCATTTATAATAATGAGCAACTACCAGGATAAGCTGGTCTGGAAAAATGCAAGTTCTAATCTATATGATCTGGGTAATGACGTTTTGGGATTGCAATGGTTTACAAAAATGAATAGTATTGGCGGCGATGTATTAAGTGGAATACAAACTGCGATCGATAAAGCAGAAAAAAATTACAAGGGGCTGGTGATTTCAAATGAAGGAGCCAATTTTTCTGCAGGCGCGAATGTTGGAATGATATTTATGCTGGCAATTGAACAGGAATATGATGAACTGGATATGGCCATCAGGATGTTTCAGAATACAATGATGAGGGCCAGGTATTCTTCAATTCCTGTTGTTACTGCTTCGCACGGACTGGCCCTTGGTGGTGGCTGTGAATTGAATTTACATTCAGATAAATGCTGTCCCGCTGCTGAAACTTATATTGGTTTGGTTGAATTAGGTGTTGGATTAATTCCTGGCGGCGGCGGTACAAAAGAATTTACATTAAGGGCATCGGATGAAATGCACGAAGATGAACCTGAAACGATCACATTAAAAAATCGTTTTCTGACAATTGCCACAGCAAAAGTAGCTACCTCTGCATTTGAAGGATTTGATATCGGCGTTTTCAGAAAAGGACATGATGAAGTAGTGGTCAATCAGAACAGGAGAGTTGCGGAAGCAAAAAGATCAGTAATTGAAATGTTTGATAGCGGTTATACAACCCCTGTTCAGCGAAAAGATATAAAAGTGCTTGGCCGTTCTGCGCTTGGCGCATTATATGCAGGCATTAATGGGATGTGGAGAGCCAATTATGCAACCGATCATGATGTGGTTGTTGCAAAAAAACTGGCCTATGTCATGTGTGGTGGCGATCTGAGTGAGCCGACTTTAGTAAACGAACAATATTTACTGGACCTGGAAAGAGAGGCTTTTCTATCACTCTGCGGTGAAAGAAAGACATTGGAAAGAATTCAAAGTGTCTTGAAAGGAGGAAAACCAGTAAGAAATTAAATCTTACCATCTTATCTTTTAAAGTGGTGAGTTTAGTTTAAAAAGTGTCTTGCTCTAAAAACGATTTTTTGTCATTCCTGCACACTTATCAGGAAATATAACTCACTCACTAAATCGCATTTTAAGGGTACCTGGATTTTATTAGTTTTATTTGAATAAACTACCAACCATTAAACCTTATTTCGTATATAAAGCCAAAAATTAAATATTAAACCAAATTGTCTTGCAACATACTGCCTAAGTTAGGGGTGTTGCTCCACCGGTTTGTATATTGTTTGATTTTTAGGATTTAAAAATGGTGACAAAATTTAAAGTTTTAATACCACTCGCTATAAGGTCTATTGTTTAACCCTAAATGTATTCAAATGCTAAGAAAATTAATTTGCTTTTCTTTTTTTTCAATCCTTGCGATTCTACTTTTTACTTTTCAAATCAGCGTTACTTCCTGCACAAAGACAAACACAATCATTGACACAGTTACTAAGATACAAACAGACACAGTTACAAAAATACAAATAGACACACTGCAAGAGAAAGACACAACCTTAACAGCAGCTATTTTAACCGCTAATTCCTGGAAACTTCAGGAACTTAGAACGATTGTGGGGGGGATTTTTCAGTATTATGTCAGAGGTGGCACCAACAACACTGAAAGCTGGGATAATGAATACATAACTTTTAACTCAAACAATACAGGTTTATATACAGGTAATGCGGGTGATCAATATTCCATCACCTGGAGTTTTACTGACGCCACAAATAAACAGCTTGTTTTTACATTGAACTATCCAACTCCTGTTACGATAACCTGGGAAAATATTGTATATGACGACGGCGCTATTCGGTATACTGAGTATTATACTCAAAATGGAGGTAATGTGCTGACATCGGCTGTAAGGATCCCTAAATAAGTACATTTTACGAACGGGAGGTGTTCCCAACTATAGTTTTGTACACACGCTAATACACGATAAATAAAAAGACCATCAGCAGATTATCTTGTTCCATGGATGGTCGGTCTTGTTCGGTATCAATACACTGTCACTTGTGCGCTGCGTTCCAAGTAAAATTTTATATTGATATTACATTAATAACTGCTGCAAAAAGATCAATGAATGAGCAGTTAACCTGGGTTTTTATTTAGCTTTATACAAGATGTAACCTGAATGTCACAATGCTTTTAAATAAGTGCAGCAGATACTTTATTGTCCTCCAGTTGTTCATACTGACAAATGTGTTTAGTTCTTATTCACAAGACTACAGCTTTATTAAATATGATGCCAAGGATGGACTGGTTGGTTCAGTTGTTTATGATGCTTTGCAGGATAATGAAGGTTTTATGTGGTTTGCGACAGATAACGGTTTGAGCCGTTTTGACGGTAAAAATTTTAAAACTTTTACGACAAAGGATGGATTGCCAGATAATGAAATTCTAAAATTATTTCTTGACAAGGAAGGCCATCTTTGGATCATGCCATTTAAACCCTCGTTGTGTTACTATTACAAGGGAAGGATTTATAATAAAACTAATGATAGCTTGCTGGCAAAAATACTACTATCGGCCAATGCATTTGATATGGCCGAAGATAAATCAGGCAATCTTTTTATAGCAGAAATGAATGGGGGGCATGTTATTCTAAAAAATGGAACTATTAAAACAATCGACAGAGTAAAAGAAATGAATACTTCGTTAAGGGGATTAGGCGCTGACAAATCAGGAGGAATCAAATTACTACTATCAAAATTTTTTGATGAAACTGGTGACAGGGTCAGCCACTATTTATATGATCCTCTTAAAGAAAGTACAGATACAATCAGGCAAATGACTTTTTCAGGGGATGCATCAACCTTATTGATTAACCCCGAATATTTAATTATTCCAAATAATAAAAGCTCGCAATTATCTCTTTATGAAGAGGGGAATAAAGTTATCTCCATTAAAATACCCAAAAACATTACAAGTCTAAGTTATCTTGATAAATATAGAATCACTGTCAATACGATGACCGGAATACAAATCTTTAATATACAAACAAAAAAAAATCTGAAACTCTCTTTAAGAATTTTAGTATTACATCCACTTTCCTGGATAAAGAAAATAATCTTTGGCTTACGACTACAGGCAATGGCGTTTTAATGGTTCCTTCTTTTCAATTCAGGAATTATTCATTATCGGGGATCAAGAAAAACCCGGAAATATCAGCTCTTTTTATAAAGGGAGACACTGTATACGTCGGAGGTTGGGGCAATAAAATATGGGAATTAAATATCAACAACCTGAAATTTTCATTTCGATTTCTTTCTGCTTCAGAAAGGGGCAAAATAATCTCCATACTTCCTCTAAAGAATAAACTACTGATATGTAATTCTACCATCTATCAAAACCCCTTTACAAAAGAAAAAGATATTTCTCTTTCTATAAAATCAGTCAGTATTGGAAAAAGTGGAATCCTTGTTGCTTCACATAAAAAAGTTCTTTTGTGCAAATGGACAGGGAAAGAAGAAGCTATATGGGAACAGAGATCAACTTGCGCAGTTGAAAAAGATGCGGGCTTTTTTATTGGAACATTAAATGGACTATATCATAAATCATATAGCGGAGAAATCATTAACCTAAGTCAAATTTCTCCTGTTTTTGCATCCAGAATAGTAAATTTAGCCATTTCGGATAAAGACATCCTATGGGTCACGACGAAAGGAAATGGAATCGCGGCTTATGCAGCCAATAAACTTTTATATCATTTCACAGAAGCTGACGGACTTACAAGCGATAACTGTACATCACTATATCTTGACGGAAATATTGTTTGGATGGGAACTGACAAAGGCCTTAACCGCATAGAAATCACTGCAACTGAGAATAAGATCACTCACTTTTCTATGTCAGATGGCTTACCTTCCGATAACATTAATACCATTGCAGCTGCCGGAAAAAAATTATTTGTGGGTACTCCTAAAGGGTTAACTTATTTTGAAGTTGACAAAATTTCCCAAACCTCTACATGTGATCTTCAACTTACAGGAATTTTTATAGCCAACAAATACTGGGCTTATGATTCCACAAATTTTTCACTTCCGCATTATGACAATGACGTACGGTTTGAGTTCTCAGGGATCTCCTTCAAGTCAGCAGGTGAGATCCAATACCAATACCGTTTGCTGGGGTTGCAGCCTGAATGGAGAACTACTTTAGAAAAACAATTGAACTTTCCATCTTTATCATCGGGAAAATATCTTTTTCAGTTAAAAGCCCGAAACAAATACGGAGTAGAAAGTCAAACGAAAGAGATCTCATTTGTTGTCGGGAAATTACTTTGGGAAAAAACATGGTT
>JBIOGV010000044.1:0-18649 GCA_044448365.1 Chitinophagales bacterium | reverse complement strand
AGTATTCGCCTCTTGCTGTCAATCCAAACACAGCGCATGGATCATAATTGAGATAGATCGCAGAACCCCACCATGATTCACTGCTGCCACCACTTGGTTTTACAATCTTTACCGTGCCATTATAACCAATATTGAATTTGCTGGAAACAGTTCCTGTAACAACTGCATCAACCTGGTTAATGCCATTGTCGTTATTGTCTTTCCCACCAACATAATTGACATAGACATTTACTTTAGTATCTGTTGTAGTCAGATGAACCTGCGCTATTGCAAACTTTTTTGAAAAGCTGGCAGTGACCATATCCGTTGGATTGGATATGCCGATCATGAAAGCAAAATTGCCATTGACAGTTACATCCATTTTTATTCCGGTATGAGAAAAAGGACCATAAGAAAACATATAGTCCATGCTATAGTTACGATTCAAATAAGCATCGGGCACTTCATAACCAACATGCGTAAACCATTTACCCATTGTAAATTTTACCTTTGATGAGGGAGCATAAGAAACGTAGGCCTGCTTGACTGCTGCAAGAGTTGTAAAACCGTTTCCGCTGCCATGAGGCCATCCGTTACCATCATTATAAGAAAATTCTTCGGCTCTTCTTCCAAAACCAAGATCAGCGACACCTTCAACTTTTCCGAAAGTATAATCGGCTTTAATGGAAGCCATTCCTAATTCAAAAGAGTTTTGAGAATTGGTAAAGCTCGTAAGGTTGTTAGTGCGGCCCGAGTCTTTTGCATTTTGAAAATTGTAACGATAATAGGCATCCACAGAACCGGTAAGTGCCAGGTTACCTTTTGAAGTTGAATCCTGTGAAAAAGAAACAATGCTTATCAAGAAAATAATTCCTGTCAATAACGATTTCATGTTTTTTATTTTTGATTGATAAAGAGTAAAAGAAGCTTTAAAATAACCCCTCCTTAGACAAGGAAGGGTTTAACAATTAAAAATCAAGCGAAAAATTTTACAGTATTCACTTTAATTCGTCTAATGCAATATTTAGTTTCAATACATTCACTTTTTGGGGCCCAATAAAGCCCAGTAAAGGTTTGTCGACATGCTGATCGACCAGCGCTTTTATTTTTTCTTCCGAAATTTTTCTTATTGCTGCAATTCTCTTTACCTGTACATATGCTGCTGCAGGAGAAATATCAGGATCTTCCCCGCTTCCGGATGCAGTAACAAGATCTGCAGGTATCTCTTCCTTCTTTACACCGGGATTGTGAACGAGAAATGTATCAATCCTGTCCTGTACCTGCTTTAAATAATCCGGATTGGTAGGCCCTTTGTTAGAACCTGAAGAGCCTGCAGCATTATAATCGGCTGCCGAAGGACGACTCCAGAAATATTTATCATCGGTAAATTTTTGACCGATCAATTCATAACCTACTACCTTGCCATTAACAGATAATGTTTTGCCCTTTCCGCCACCGGGTGTTAATTTACCAATCGCCGCAATCAGCAAAGGATATAACACTGAGCAAAGG
Source organism: Chitinophagales bacterium (assembly GCA_044448365.1). Lineage (GTDB taxonomy): Bacteria > Bacteroidota > Bacteroidia > Chitinophagales > Chitinophagaceae > VBAU01. The sequence continues at coordinate 17,158 of JBIOGV010000044.1, read as the reverse complement.
ACAAGAAGAACAAGAGTAAGTTTTAATGATATAAGCAAATGTTTTTTCATACTGTTTCTTTAAAACTGTTTACATAAATAATCCTAACAACAGGTCAATGATCTTTATTCCAACAAAGGGTGCGATAATGCCTCCAAGGCCATAAATAAATAGATTCCTTCTCAATAGAGCATTGGCGCCAATCGGTTTGTAGGCAACTCCTCTTAATGCCAATGGGATCAATAATGGAATGATGATGGCGTTAAAAATAACTGCCGAAAGAATAGCGCTTTGAGGACTTGCCAAGTTCATAATGTTGAGTGCCTGCAATGCAGGAATTGATGTGATGAACAAAGCAGGAACTATTGCAAAATATTTTGCCACATCGTTGGCAATTGAAAATGTAGTAATCGTTCCTCTTGTAATCAATAATTGCTTTCCGATTTCAACCACTTCGATCAGCTTCGTAGGATCACTATCGAGGTCAACCATGTTACCGGCTTCTTTGGCAGCCTGTGTTCCACTGTTCATAGCAACTCCAACATCTGCCTGTGCCAACGCGGGGGCATCATTGGTTCCATCACCCATCATTGCCACCAATTTACCCTTTGCCTGTTCCTGCCTGATGTAATCCATTTTATGCTCAGGCCTTGCTTCGGCAATAAAATCATCTACGCCTGCTTTTTCCGCAATATATTTTGCAGTAAGAGGATTATCACCGGTCACCATTACTGTTTTCACTCCCATTTTTCTTAACCTGTCAAAGCGTTGCTGTATTCCGGGTTTAATGATGTCCTGCAATTCAATCACTCCTTTTGCCACATTATTAACCGCTACGACGAGTGGCGTTCCTCCATTTTGTGAGATAATTTTTACCCTTTCTTCCGTTTCTTTTGGAATAGAACTTCCATTTTTACTGATCATATCCCGAATGGCATCAAATGCCCCTTTGCGGATCCTTGTACCCTGGGAAAGATTAACGCCACTGCTTCTTGTTTCTGCGGTAAATTTTATAAACTCTGATCCGCTGGTGTCAATAACCGGCTTAATACCTTTTGCCCTTCCTAACTCAACAATTGATTTTCCTTCCGGCGTTTCATCAGATAATGAGCTTAACACAACCCATTCAATAAATTCTTTTTCATTTACATTGTTTGCAGGATAAAAATTTGTTGCCTTGCGATTACCAATTGTGATGGTTCCTGTTTTATCAAGTAAGATAGTATCAAGATCACCGGCTGTTTCAACTGCTTTACCACTCTTTGTAATCACATTTGCTCTCAGAGCCCTATCCATACCCGCAATGCCAATAGCACTGAGCAATCCGCCGATCGTTGTTGGTATTAAGCAAACGAACAGCGATATATAGGCTGCAATATTGATTGGCGTATTTGCATAATCGGCATAAGGTTTCAGTGTAACACAAACAATGAGAAAAATGATGGTAAAGCTGGCGAGCAAAATAGTTAATGCAATTTCATTCGGAGTTTTCTGTCGCGTTGCACCTTCAACCAAAGCGATCATTTTATCCAGGAAAGTTTCACCGGGTTCTGTTGTTACCCGAACCTTTATCCTGTCTGATAAGACTTTTGTTCCACCAGTTACAGATGATTTATCGCCGCCTGCTTCCCGAATTACGGGGGCGGACTCACCTGTAATGGCTGATTCATCAATGGTCGCAATGCCTTGAATGATTTCTCCGTCCATAGGAATTACATCACCTGTTTCGCAGATAAATACATCTCCTTTGCGTAAGGTCGATGATGGAACAATTTTCATTTCATCTACATAGATGTCTCCTACGGGAAAAATTTTCTTTGCCGGTGTGTCTTCCCGTGCCTTGCGCAAACTATCAGCCTGTGCCTTGCCTCTTGCCTCCGCAATAGCTTCAGCAAAATTTGCAAACAATACTGTAACAAAGAGAATAGCAGTAATGGCAATATTATAAGCGAGGCTTCCCTGGGTTTTCTCACCATTGGCCACCCAAATACAAACCGCAAGCATGATCACCGTTCCAATCTCAACCGTAAACATCACCGGGTTGCGAACCATGTAACCGGGTTTTAGTTTTATGAAAGACTGTTTGAGTGCTTCCCTGACGAGAGAGGGTTCGAATAATCTAGCTACTCTTGGATGCTTTGCCATATAAATTATTTTTATCCGGGTTCGTCAATATTTTTACTTTAAAATTTTTTCTTTTTACTTTAATGTGCATGCATGCTCAAATATTCTGCGATTGGCCCAAGCACCAGCGGCGGGAAATATGAAAGTGCAGTAACAATAACTATGACTGCAATCGTCATTATTCCGAATGTAGCTGTATCTGTCCTCAATGTTCCCGCAGACTCAGGGATATATTTTTTGTTTGCCAAAATACCAGCGATGGCAACAGGACCAATGATAGGAATGAATCTGGCCAGCAACATCACAATACCTGCCGATACATTCCACCATATACTGTTATCACCAAGACCTTCAAAGCCACTTCCATTATTTGCAGTAGAAGAAGTGTATTGATAAAGCATCTCGGAGAACCCGTGATAGTTTGGATTATTCAGCCAGGCTGAAGGTTTTTCTGCCCAATTCATATTTGGATAGTGAACCAAAATATAAGATGCCAGTGCAGTTCCCACCTTTATTAAAAATGCACAAAGAATCGTTACGATGGCGGCGATCTTTACCTCTCGTGCTTCTACTTTGTGCCCCATAAATTCCGGCGTTCTGCCCACCATCAGTCCGGAAATGAACACGGCTATAATGATAAAGATGTAATAATTAAGCAAGCCCACACCCACTCCTCCATACAGGGCATTTATCATCATATCAATAATAACAACGCCACCGGACAATGGCATCAGGCTATCATGCATACCATTCACTGAACCGTTTGATGTAGAAGTTGTGATCACACTCCAGTAAGCGGTGGCCGCCGATCCAAGGCGCACCTCCTTGCCTTCCATGGCACCGATGTGTTGTGAAATGCCCATTCGGCTTATTTCAGGATTCCCTTTCGTTTCAAAATAAACATTATTGAGGCAAAACAAAACGAAAAAGAAGGTCATCACACCAAATATTACATAGGTCAGTTTCTTTCTTTTGATATAATATCCCAATGCAAACAACAAAGCAATAGAGATAAGAGGAATACAAATTACTTCAGCGAGGTTGGTAATATAATTTGGATTTTCAAGTGGTACGGCCGAATTGGATCCAAAATATCCACCGCCATTTGTACCCATCTGTTTAATAGCGATCATGCCGGCAGCCGGGCCGCGTGAAACCTGCACTGTGTCGCCTTGCATGGTTATGATGGTATCCTTCTTGTCAAAACTGGTGGGTGTTCCATTGAATGCAAGAATCACTGCCAATACAATCGACAAAGGCAACAGAATCCTTGTAATTGATTTAATAAAAATGCTCCAGAAATTACCCAGGTTATTTGTTGTTTTTTCTTTCAGTGCATTAAACACAGCAATCAAACAGGCAATTCCTGTGGCAGCGCTTGTGAACTGTAAAAATGTGAATACAAACAATTGCGTTAAATAAGTTGCACCGCTTTCACCGGAATAGTCCTGCAGATTTGTATTTGTCAAAAAACTGGTGATCGAATTAAAAGCGAGATCAGGAGTCTGATCAGGATTGCCATCAGGATTAAAAGGCAAATGACCCTGGTACAGTAAAAGAAAAAATCCATAAACCAACCACAAAAGATTTATGGTGAGCATGGCTTTTAAAAACTCTTTCCAGTTCATTCCTTTTTGTGAGTCAATTCCGCAAATGCGAAAGATGAAACGCTCCAGCGGATTCATAAAATCCATGAAGGTTCTTTCCCCGCTGAAAACTTTTGCAATGTATTTTCCCAGTGGTATTGCCAGCAATATTGTCAGCAGAAAAGTAATAATAACGCCAATGATTTCAGTATTCATAATTGTGAGTTGTGAATGGTAAATTGTGAATGAATGGCCTCTGAGTGAAATCTTTATTCACTATTAAAATTTTTCCGGTTTAATCAATACATAACACAGATAAATAAAAACGATTAATGAGATAAAAAATAATGCTGTATTCATATTTTAAATTTTTTCAAAGAAATCAATAGATTTAAAAATAAGCCAGAAGCAAAGTAGCGCGGCCAGGAATAATAAAATAGTTAACATAGAAATAGTTTTATTAATGAATAAGAAATTTCAGTTTCACAATTACTACATATACCAACGCCAAAGCCATTAGCCACATCAGTAATACAAAAACCGTATCGGTCATATTTTTTTTAACTGCCATATTCAAAACTATCCAGGGATAAGGGTGTAATAAATGACGATGGTAAGCCGTTTTTCTGACGGCTGTCACGGTGAGTATAGAAAACAGTGATCATTTTCACCTGATTTTATTCGTTACTTCTATTTACCAATCAGCCCAATTACTTATGAGTGACTATGAACATAATCATCAGAACCGCATAAAGAATAAGGATAACGGTCTGCACTTTTAATTTCTTACCCGATCTTTCAAATCGGTTAGAGTAGTTTTCAGGGGTATCAGGAGCTTTCATATAAAATTATTTAGCTGTCCTGGTGGGAATTTGGTACCAATTTCTTTCTCCCGGAAAAGAAAACCTGGAATCCAGTCTGGAAGCGAAATTTAGGATTATGCAAAAAAGATAACAATGACTGTAATCTTCGGAAACCTTACCAAAATGAAAATTGGGTTTTCAAAATGAAAATTACTCCTCAGCAGGAATTTTGTATTCTTCCAGCTTTCGATACAGAGTGGTTAAGCCAATACCGAGTAATTCAGCGGCCTTCGTTTTATTTCCTTTTGTGAAGTGAATTACTTTTTGAATATGTGATCGCTCGATATTTGCCAGGTCAAGCGAAGCCGAAGAATCAAAAGAAGATTGTTGCAACTCCAGGGGAAGATGCTCCGCTTTTAATTCAGTGCTATCTGTTAATATAACAGCTCGTTCGATTACATTTTTCAATTCGCGGATATTCCCTTTCCATTCCTGTTTTTGCAGGAGATGAATGAACTCTTTGCTCATACTTGTGATCCGCTTGTTGGTTCTGCCTGCAAAGATTTTCAGGAAATTGTTTGCAAGAGGCAAAATATCTTCCTTTCGTTCCCTGAGTGAAGGCAATGGAATCGCAAATACATTCAGGCGATAAAAAAGATCTTCCCTGAATTTTCCTTCCCGGATTTCCTCTTTCAGATCGCGATTGGTGGCAGCAATGATCCGGATATTTACTTTGGTTGATCTTGTATCTCCCACTTTTATAAATTCATTTGTTTCTAAAACCCGGAGCAGTTTTGATTGCAGGTCGATATGCATTTCACCGATCTCATCCAGGAACAAAGTGCCGCCATTTGCCTCTTCAATCAAGCCACGCTTATCTTTCGTTGCCCCGGTAAAGGCCCCGGCCTTGTGCCCGAATAGTTCACTTTCAAGTAATTCTTTTGTAAAAGCGCTGCAGTTAAGAGCCATAAAGGGTTTAGAGAACCGTGTACTGCCGGCATGGATGGCCTGCGCAAACACTTCTTTCCCCGTTCCCGTTTCACCCAACAATAAAACAGTAGCATCTGTGGGAGCTACCCTTTTCGCAAGAGCTACTGCTTCTTTTATCGCCGGCGATTCTCCTGCAATATTTTCAAAGCCATATCGTTTCCCGATCTGTTGCTCTAACTGGTGAATACGTTTTTGTAATTGTACTTTTTCAACAGCCTTGTATAATAACGGAATGACTTTGTCATTATCGTCTCCTTTCATGATATAATCAAAGGCGCCATTCTTCATGGCCTGCACGCCATCATGAACAGTTGCATAGGCAGTAAGCAAAATAATTTCAACAAAGGGAAATTTCGGTTTGGTCTCTTTTACAAAATCAACACCGCTGCCATCAGGAAGCTTTACATCACAAAGGATCACGTCTGCATGATCCTTTTCCAAAAACTTTGACGCTGTTTTCAGATTACCCGCTTCGTAAACGGTAAAACCTTCAAGAGAAATAATTCTTTTTAAAAGAGAACGCAACTGTTCTTCATCGTCAATTATTAAAATATTTGCAGGCATACAGGAAATGCAAAGCTATGCAAGATGAATAGAATTACAGAACGGATAAGAATGCGATCCCGACATCCCGGTTACTGTCGCGACGGGACAAGTGCAACAGACTTTGCATACATAACTGTTGCCGGCATCATAAAAATTAAATCGGCTCTGTGCTTTTACGCATAAAATAGCATTATTTTGCTGCCTGACTTACCCAAAATTTTATGAAGAAAGGATTGTTTAAAAAATTGCTGCCGCATTTAATTGCCATTATTATTTTTTTAATCATAACTGCTATTTTTTGTAAGCCTGCTCTTGAAGGGAATGTGCTGAATCAAACGGATATTACCGGGTGGAAAGGCTCCGCTCAAAATGCATTTGAATATAAAGCCCAACATGGTCACTATCCCCTGTGGAATCCTAATTTGTTCAGTGGTATGCCTAATTACCAGGTGGCAGTCGAAGGCAAAAGTATTTTGCCGGATTTTACAAAAATTCTCAGCCTTGGATTACCCAAGCCGATGAATTTTTTCTTTTTAGCCTGTCTCTGCTTTTATATTCTTTGTTTCGCTCTTGGCTTAAATCCATTTATTGGAATCCTGGGTAGTCTGGCTTATGCCTTTTCAACATACAATGCAATCATTATTGGTGTGGGGCATGAATCAAAAATGATGGCGATTGATTTTATGCCGCTTTTACTGGCCGGGATGATATTTACGTTCAACAAAAAGTATTGGATCGGTTTGGCCATTGCGACACTTGGTGCCTACCTCGAAATTGCCGTTAATCACCCACAGATCAATTACTATTTTCTGCTTGTTGGGATTGCCATTACCATAGCTTATTTAATAGACTGGATCCAAAAAAAAGAATGGAAGCATATCCTTATTACAGGATGTATCATTATTGGTTCTGCATTGATCGGAATAGCAGGCTCCGCAGTTACTTTAATGACCTCCTACGAGTATTCAAAGGCTACGATGCGTGGGGGGAAGGCAGTCACTATTGAAGGCAACCAGGTGAAGCCGGCAACAACTACGGGTCTTGATACTTCTTATGCTTTTCAATACAGTTTAGGCAAAGCCGAAACCGCTGTTATTCTGATGCCTGATGCTTTTGGCAGCAGCAGTTCAAAACCATTAAGTGAAAATTCAAAGGTGATCGAAAAATTAACAGGCAAAGGAGTGCCTGAAGACCAGGCGGTGCAAATTGCAAATGGCCTTCCAAGATATTGGGGTGGAATTGACGGCGTTGGAACAGCGGGCCCGCCATACATAGGAGCTATTCTCTGTTTGCTGGCATTGATCGGATTTATTATTGTTAAACAGCCTATTCGTTGGGGATTGCTCATGATTACAATACTTGCCGTATTGATGTCGTGGGGAAAATATTTACCGGGTTTTAATAGCTTTCTTTTTGAACATTTACCGATGTATAACAAATTCAGGGCGCCTTCCATGATCCTGGTGATTCTTGAATTTACAATCCCAATTATGGCCGCATTGACACTTCAATATATATTATACCGTGAAAAAAGCAGGGAGTTGTTGAAAGCCGATTTCCGAAAAATTTTATATGCTGTCGGAGGTTTGCTTGTTTTGCTGATCATTTTATACCTGATGATGGATTATAGTTCGTGGGTGGATCAAAGAATTTTACAGGGCTATACTGATCCAAAAACCGGCAGCACTGAAATTGCCCGCTCCATCATTTCAGGAATGAAAGCTGACCGGCAAAGCATGTTTGGCGGACAGTTGCTGAGGACTTTTGCATTTGCCACAGTAGTTATTGGTTGTTTGTATTTGTATCTGCGCAACATTATTAAGCCCATGGTAGTAGTTGTTTCTCTCGCACTGATCAGCATTATCGATCTGCTGATCGTTGATAAAGAATATCTCAATGCAGATAATTATGTTGCGCCCGAAGAATTAGCATCACAGAGTTTTGTTCCCAACGCCGCTGACCAGAGAATACTGCAGGATAAAGATCCGGACTTCAGAGTTTTTAATAGTTCCCCGGACTGGACCAGCGAATCCCGCACTTCCTATTTTCACAAATCCATCGGCGGATACCATCCCGCTAAACTGAGTATTTACCAAGATCTGATCGATAAATACCTGGCCCAGGGAGCAGACCAGAATATATTGAATATGCTGAATGCAAAGTATTTCATTTTCACGGACCCAAAAACGAATCAACCACAATCAGAACCCAATCCATCTTCTTATGGCCCCTGTTGGCGGGTAAAAAATGTGAAACTTGTGGATGGACCTGTCCAGGAAATACAAGATATCGGGAATACACATCTCCGGGATACGGCTATCGTTCAAAAAACATTTAGCAACACTGTGACTCAACCTCAATGGGATTCTGCAGCCATTATTAAACTTGCAAAGTTTGATAATGATACAATGCAGTATTCATTCAGCAGTTCAAAACCACAGTTCGCTGTATTTAGCGAGGTATATTATCCTTTTGGCTGGAATGCATATATCGATGGCAAAAAAACAGACTATTGTAAAGCTGATTATGTCCTTCGCGGTTTATCCATTCCGGCGGGGCAGCATTCTATTAAATTTATATTTGAACCCTCAACATATAAAAAAGCAGTAACGATCGCGTATATAGCCTCATTCCTGATCGCTATTTTCTTTTTAGGCGGATTATTTATGGAATGGCGAAATAGACGAAAGTCAGGAGTCATTAGTCAGTAGCTACGCTGTATAATCAATGAAAAAAGCAAATAATGAATACTGATCTGTCAACTATCATCTGTCATCCATCAACTATCATCTGTCATCTAACACAATTCATCTTTTGAAGAAAATTCTTGTAATAGCCTCTTATCAATACATTCCTTATTTCTCCGGAGGACAAAAATCAATAGCTCAATTTCTTGATCATCTCGGCAGAGTAACTGATCTTACCGTTGTAAGCGTTGCTGGGAATGATCCCTTATTGATTAAAACCTATAAACATCTTGGCTGGCTGAAAAAAAAATCACTATCAAGATATGCTGATCTGGGCCTTGCGTCAAAACTAACCTCGCTGATCAAAAAAGAAAAGTTTGATCTTATCATCTGGGAGCATCCTTATTATGCCTGGCTCGCAAACATTATCAAACGTAGAACCGGGATAAAAACTGCGCTTCACATACACAACATCGAATACCTGCGTTTCCGGTCAACCGGCAAATGGTGGTGGCGGATATTAAAGACTTACGAAAAATGGTTTTTTAAAATTGCCGATAAGATATTTTTTGTATCTCCCGATGACAAAAAATTTGCCATTGAAAAGTGGAAGATAAGCGAAAGTAAATGTGTTGAACTGGCGTTTGGTGTTGAGATCAGTGAATATCCAACTGATAAAGAAATATGCAGGCAAAGTATCAGGACAAAGCATAAAATTGCCGGGGATGAAGAAATCTTACTCTTTAATGGTTTGCTTGATTATAAACCGAATCTTGATGCATTATTTGTAATCCTGAAAAAAATAAACCCCTTACTGATTCAAAATACGGGTTTCAGGTATAAAATCATTATTTGCGGCAAGCGCCTTCCGGCAGAACTCAATGAACTTAATGAATATGCTGATAAAAATATTCTCTACGCGGGTTTTGTAGAAGACATAGAAATGTATTTTAAAGCCGCCGATCTTTTCCTGAACCCTGTACAAACTGGTGGCGGCATAAAGACGAAAATGGTAGAGGCGATCGCTTTTGGTACAACAGTAATAACAACCGAAACGGGTGCTATGGGAATTTACAGGAATATCTGCGGGAAAAAATTGATCGTTGTACCTGATGATAACTGGAATTTATTTGCTGAGGCGATCATTGATCATGCAAATAATACTGAGATCACTCCTGCTTTGTATTATGATTATTATTATTGGGGAAGTATTGTAAAAAAAATATGATTGGAATCAATTTAATAACCTCAAAAATTGATTTTTCTTAAAATGTACTTCTGTCATATTATAAGTCGGAAAAAAAACATATGTTGCTGTGATGAGTCATAAATCTCATGCCACAGTTATGAAATTCTATTTAAAATCTTTTGCTTTCATATTATTCCCTGTTTTATTTTTTAGTTGCAAAAAAGACAAAGCTAAAGATCCTCCTGTTGCAAATGCGGGCAACAGCCAAACGATACAACTGCCTGCCAGTTCATTTACTTTGACGGGTTCAGGAACAACACAAAATGGAAGTATCTCCGGATATATTTGGACTTTAGTGTCAGGTCCAAATGTTCCTGTAATTGCCAGTCCAAGTTCTTCATCAACATCAGTAACGGGATTCATAAAAGGCGACTATATATTTCAATTACTCGTTAGAGATGATGCCGGCTTAACAGGTACAGATACAACAACTGTTACAGTTAATCCGTCACCGATCCAAACATTGACACTGCAGCCATCGAATAATAACAATGAATTACTTTTTGCGATTCTCGGGAGCACACCCCAATCTGCGCCCCAACCCCCTGAGCTAACTGCCGCAGCATGGACGTCCTCGGCAATGCCCTATAACTTCAGAGCTGCATTTAAATTCGATCTTAGCCAGATACCGGCAACCGCAACAATTATTTCAGCGAAACTGACCCTTTATTCAAATCCTACTCCTCTTAATGGAGACCTGGTACATGCGAATTCCGGGACCGACAATTCTATGTTCATTAGCCGGATCACAGGCGATTGGACCCCGGCAGGTACAAATTGGTTGAACCAGCCTCCTGTATCCACGGCTGATCAAATTAGTATTCCCCATACAGCACAATCTCTTGTAGACTTAGTTGATATCGATGTGAAAAATATGGTGGCGGCAATGGTTTCAACCAATAATTATGGATTTATGATACAACTTCAAAATGAAGTGGCTTATACTATACGAGATTTTTGTTCCAGTTGGTACGCCGATGCAACAAAACATCCCAAATTAGTTATTACGTATCAACCTTAATAAAATAACTCATTAACCAGTTTCGCCGGCTATAAAAGGGTTTCTTTCCAGGGTAAAAGATCAGCTATTTTATTCCGGCAAAAAAAATTTGCTTATTCTTGCTGCCGTATCAAATCAACAGGAATCTATCAAATGGTTATTGGAAATGGCATGGTCGCTAAAAAATTTGAATCGTATAAGAGCAATGATAAGATCATCCTATTTGCTTCAGGCGTTTCAAATTCAAAAAGCACAATAGAAGAGGCTTATAAACGGGAAATTAGTTTACTAAGAGACACTATTGCAATAAACAACAAGCATATTCTCGTTTATTTCAGTACCGGCAGTATTTATGACCCGGGTGAAAAAAAATCCAGGTACATTCTGCATAAAAAGGAAGTTGAGAAGATTATTCAATCGGAGTGTTCCCGGTATTATATTTTCAGGGTGTCTAATCTCGCAGGTAAATCCTCAAATCCAAATACCGTATTGAATTTTTTCGTTTTTCACATTTTACATGGAATCAATTTTGATCTTTGGAAAAACGCCACCAGGAATCTGATCGACATAGATGATATGTATAAAATTGTTGATTATATTCTGAAAAAAAGCATTTATCAAAACCAGATCATCAATATTGCCAACCCGGAAAATTATACTACAGAAGAGATAATAAGCACCATAGAAACTTTATGGAAGACCCGGGCCAGCTATATTTCTATCCCAAAAGGGCATAGTTTTAACATTGATATATCTCTTATTACTCCTATCATGGAAGAGTTGGGTATCCATTTCGAAAAAAATTATTTGATTAATTTGCTCAGGAAATATTATTACCATCCATGACTTACCGGGCTGCTTCACTCAAAAGAAATATAGAGTTCATCGTGATGTTTCCTTTCGTTTTGCTGGGTAAACTGGCCGGAAATTTATTTCCGTTAAATACTCAACATACTATTTTTCTATTTTTCCCGTCACCGGATATTGGAGGTTCGGTTAAGGTGAATGCCGACATTACAGAATGTATCAGGGATCAGCATCCTGTAATCATTTTTTCCAAAAAGCCCAGGAATAATCAATTCAGAAATCTTTTTGAACTAGAAGGAGTACGAGTTATTGATCTGCACAAATACATAGACAATAAACTCTACCATTTTGTAAATTTTTTTTTTAGAGGCGTACTGGCTGCCTGGATCAATAAAACACATAAGCCGGTGATCTTTGGCGGCGAAAGTCTTTTCTTTTATAAAGTTCTTCCCCATGTAAAAAAAGAAACAAAAAAAATTGAATTATGTCATCTTAATACATGGATCAGTTTCTCACTGGCTTTTGCGAAATATATTGACCTCAGGATTTTCAGCACTCCTAAAATAAAAAGAGACGTTGAATACCTGTACCGTCGTAATCATTTACCTCCATCTTTTTTTGACAAGCTTCTTTTTATTGACAATAAGGTTGATATTCCTCCATACAAAGAAGTATCAAATGAAGTATTACAGGTAGTATACATTGGCCGGGGTGCCCCCCAAAAAAGAGTTCATTTGATTGCTGAGATTGCAAAGCAAATGCATACGGCAATGGCTCCCGTTCATTTTTCATTTGTGGGCGATGTTGAAAATATTATTCCTGGTGATGTAAAAAAATATTGTACCCTGTACGGACAAATAAAAGACGCAAAAAGGCTCAATGAGATTTATATGAATTCGGATGTTTTACTATTAACCTCGGCTTATGAAGGTTTGCCAATTGTTATAATGGATATGATGGCAAGGGGAAAAGTAGTTGTTTCTACTGCTGTAGATGGAATACCGGATTACATAACTCACAAAGAAAATGGTCTTTTGATAACAGAAACCGAAGAAGAAAAAATTATTCAGCAGGGAATTGAACTGCTTGAATTGTTAATAAAAAATCCCGATTTAAAGAAAAAAATTGGGCTAAAAAGTTATGACTACGCCCGGGAACATTTCAGTGGAGAACATTTTTGCAATCTATACAGGAAAATCCTAGTTGATTGTTGAGCGATTTTTCAAATAAGACAAACCCATAAAAAATTTTGAAAATACCCCATTTTTCAGGATGACAAGAGGTAATTTCCCTATGTCCTTTATTATATTGAGAACTATGTCCGGCCAATTTTCATTTACATAAAGGAATAATTGTTTCTCATCTCTTATGTTCATATTCCGGAATAGTCTCCACCAGGCATCATATATCCTGATATCTGTTAATCCGGATGCTCCATATTTTTCTAACAATATCCAGCCTTCCGGTAATTCTACTTTTGGGTTATTAATAGCCCATTGAGTAACCTGCGATTCATTGATACCCATATTTATTAATGGCTTGTTGATATACGTAAATTGTCCTTCCGCTTTAAGAATCCGCATGTAAAACTCAATATCTACCCTCCATTTTAGCCTTGCATCATACCTTTCCAGGATGCTCTTATGTATGAGAGTTACACTCGGAGGACCAATCACATTTCTTGCAAAAAGAATAAATGGCTCTTTTAAGATTTTCTTTTCAAAAAACGAAGATAATTTATGAAGCTTCCGGGAGTTCTTTTCAGACATACTATAATAAGCAGAAAAAATAAATTTGCGTTTATACAGTGTATGTTTAAAAAAAATATCAAGACTTTCCGGCGAAAAAAACCAATCATCATCATGCATCAGTTTGATCCATTCGCCGCTTGCCTTCGATACAGCAAAATTCCAGTTAGAGGGTGTCCCCAAAGCAATTTCATTTTGGTAATATTTTATTGGGATAACGCCTTCGTATGATTTTACCAGGTCTTTTACGGAATCATCATTACTGTCATCGGTAATAATTATTTCGAAGTCCCTGAACAATTGTATGGCAATGCTGTCAAGCAAACGTTTTAAATATCCAACTCTTTTAAACGCCGGAATACAAATAGAGATAAATGGGTTCATCGTATCTTCCTGAATAATTTGTGTATCAGCCTTAATCCAAATGGTCTATAAAACAGAAATTTAGCAATTGAATAATAGAGTACCGGATTGAAATGTAATCTCTGGATCTTTATCCATTTTATCTTATTTTTCCATGAGATTTTATATTTCTTAAGTATATCAAGCCAGGTTTTAGCTATCATCATTTCCTGCTTAGCCGAATAAGCAATCAGTTTTGTATTTGGGAGTTTATCATATGAAAGATTGTGAAACCTGATTGCCGTTTCTACCCAATTATTCCCAAAATCACCCCCTTTAGTAATATGGGTTATATCAATTGCATATGCTACACACACCGTACAAACTTCAGAGGCTTTTAAACTGAAATCAATATCATAAAAATGAAAGCCAGGTAACTCCTCTTCATTATAATTTAACTGTTCCCATATCCTTCGCCTGCAACAAATAAAAACTCCATCTATACAAACAACCTCTTCTGTTAATTTCTCCTTTCCGGGTTTCAGATAAATCAATTCGTTGCCATAGCTATATTGATGCGCGATATTGGCGCAATCAAATTCTTTTACACCTGAAAACCAACCCGAAAAAAGTTTTGACTTGTACTTACTCCCCGCAATCCCTATCACCCCAATATCATCATTTTCAGAAAAAATATCTCTTATGATTACACCCCAGTCTGTTGTTGCAAAAAGAATATCTTCATGAACAAAACATAAGTTCGGAAACCTGGCTTTTGAAGCTAAAAAATTATAAACAGCACAGATTCCTTTTTTTTCTTTTGAGTTATCAAAATATAAAATTTCATGCTCGACGCCAATAGTTTGTGCAATGTTATTTCGAATCTGATCTAAAAAAAAATTGTTAGCCGAACATATTAAAACTGAGATCATCTGCTATAATTAAAAGATACCTCTATTTTTGGCTAAAATTAGCGAAATGCCAACTTCAAATAGTTTCTGGAGAAATATATTGAACGGATCTTCCCACTGGCTCGGTAAACACTTTCACAACCCTTATAAAAAGGCGGGTATCAGCCCGATGTTTATCAAATATCTAAAACATATTCCTCCCGGTAAGCTACACAATCATAAACTTTTTGGATATCAAACCTGGTTCAGCAATGGTCAGGAATATCTCCATGGAATCAAAGAAATTTTCATTGAAGAAATATATAAACAAACTCTCCCGGAAAATGCATACATCATCGATTGCGGCGCTAATATCGGGTTAAGCATAATCTATTTAAAAAGAATATGCCCTACGGCCCAAATAACCGCGTTTGAACCCGACAAAAAAAATTTTGCACTTCTGGAAATGAATATCAAATCACGCCAGTTGAAAAATGTGGAACTGAAAAACCAGGCTGTATGGAAAGAAACCACGCTTCTCAATTTTGAATCCGAGGGCACGATGAGCAGTAAAATCAATCTCGAAAAAAAAGATAACTCAAATTTGGTGGAAGCGGTAAGATTGAAAGATTATTTAAACAGGAAAATAGATTTTCTGAAACTTGACATAGAAGGAGCTGAATTTGAAGTATTGGTTGACTTGAAGGAATACTTATCGAATGTAAATAACCTGTTTGTGGAATACCATGGATCCTTTGCTCAAAATAATGAATTGACGAAATTATTTACCATTTTTACAGAAACCGGATTTCATTATTATATTAAAGAAGCCACCGTAGTTTATCATACTCCTTTTATGAAAAATAAATCATCGGGCATATATTACGATGTGCAATTAAACATATTTTGTTTTAGAAGTCTCATCAACTCAAAAAACTAATTCAAATAAACCGCATGAATGACCTGGAACAATTTTTCTTTACTGAAAAGCATAGATTGATCCATAAATGGAATCATTATTTTGAAGTGTACGAGAGGCATTTGGGCCACCTGAGAAACCAAAAGATCATTCTTCTTGAAATCGGAATTTCTCACGGAGGTTCACTCCAAATGTGGGATCAATATTTCAGGGGAAATGCCGCGATCTATGCCGTCGATATCAATCCGGAATGTAAAAAATTTGAATCAGAAAATGTCAAGATATTTATCGGTTCCCAGGAAGACAAGGACTTTCTTAAGTATCTCCGATCCTCCATTCCTCCGGTTGATATACTAATCGATGACGGCGGTCACACAATGAGACAACAGATTTTAACTTTTGAAATGTTGTTTGATCATATAACAGAAAACGGTATTTATATATGCGAAGACCTGCACACCTCATACTGGAAATATTTTGGAGGAGGATACAAAAAGAAACGCTCATTTGTTGAATACAGCAAGAATTTTATTGATTCGCTTCATGCATGGCATAGGAAAGAAGTCAAACCAGATCATTTTACTGAAACTATGCACTCGCTTCATTATTACGACAGCATGTTAGTGATTGAAAAAAGAAAAATGGGATCCCCGTTTGACGTAAAATCCGGTGAAGTATCGATTGAAGACGAAACTGCTGATAAATTACTTGTCAATCAAAATTCAGAAACAAGACCGTCACCCTAAATATCTGTCCTGATGTACTGAAGAAATAATTCCATTCCTCTTATTTTTCTTTCATCTAATTTGTAACTAAGATGAAGAGTATAATATTTTTTCAAATCATAAAGATCAAATTTTTGAACAGAAATAATTTCATCAATATGATCTAAACCCATTGCATTTGCCTCATTAAATTTTTGAATAAATGATCCCGGCAATGGTTTATTGCTGATCCAGGCTGCAAATACAAATGGGAGACCCGTAATTGCCCTCCATTCTGACGCCAGGTCATAAATAAACGTTGAGATCTTTCTTTGTTCAAAGGCGCGGTCACCGATCACCAGTCCCGCAGTCGTTCCTTTAATTTCCTTCCTGTATTCATCACTGGTCGACTGTATGATCTCCGGGTTAATATCCCAGTATTCTTTCATTAACCATTTTAACAATGCTACGGAGGAACGACTTTGATAATCCAAATAAACCTTTTTTATCTCATCCAGCGGGACCTCACTGAACAAACAGACGGATGCAACTTCTGTTTCGGTAGCTATGCAATAGTCACCGGCAATAAAATAGTGTTTTAAAAGGGGAATAACGGCAACGGGAATTAACCCGACATCAATCTCATGATTCATCAGCAATTCAGCCAGTCTTGCCGGTGTATCTTCGACCAGTTCTATTTCATCTGCAATGGGCGGTAATTTTAAGCCATAAATCAATGGTCGTGCATTCAGGTAACTAACAATTCCCACTTTTATCTTCTTGT
>JBIOGV010000043.1:0-18683 GCA_044448365.1 Chitinophagales bacterium | reverse complement strand
TCCTGATACTGTTATCTTATTACCTTAGTACCATAAATCCTGGATGTTCAACAACACGTAGTTTAAAAGTGTATTCGTTCCAGGATTGACTGAAGATATTTAATAAACAATAAGGTAATAAGGTTAGCTTTTCTCACTATTAATGCTACTAAGGTAATAAGGTGATCGATCGTTTGAAATCCCCGATGCTCCTATACTGTTATCTTATTACCTTAGTAGCAAGTGTCATACCATGCGTCAACGACCTTATTACCTTACGTTTAAAAACAATCAGGGAATAACGTATGTTCAAACTTGTCAGAACGAATTCAGGCAACAAAGATTTTGTTCAGCTTGTAAACTGTTTGGATGCCGATCTTGCAGAAAGAGACGGAGCGGATCATAGCTTCTACCATCAATTCAATAAAATCGAGAAGATCAAACATGCAGTACTCCTATACGAAGAAGGGGAACCGATTGGATGCGGAGCCATAAAGGAATATTCGCAGACCAGTATGGAAGTGAAACGCATGTATACATTGCCTGGAAAAAGGGGCAAAGGGATCGCAGGCAAAATTTTAACTGAGCTGGAAACATGGGCTGCAGAGCTGGGCTATAAAAAATGTGTACTCGAAACCGGGAAAAAACAACCTGAAGCAATAAAACTTTATAAAAAGAGCGGGTATAAACAAATTCCAAATTATGGTCAGTATCAAGGCATAGAAAACAGCCTGTGTTTTGAAAAAATTATTAAATAAAAGAGAACGCCTGAGTTGTCATCTTTGTACTGAATATTCTATGTAAAAATGAACTTTGGTTAAGATAAAAACAAAACTTGTTAATCAGAATCTGTAGAAGTTTACGGTAACTTTTAAATTTATTTCAAAATATATTAATATGCTTGCCGACAAGGAACTGAAAGCATTTGTTCCAACAATAAAACCATCCAAATCAAAATCATTTTATAGAGACATTTTAGAATTGAAATTGTTATCCGAGGATAATTTTGCGTTGGAATTTGATGCCAATGGCACTTTATTGAGAGTTATTATTGTTGAGGAATTAAAGCCCCATGTGTTTACGGTCCTGGGTTGGAATGTTGATGACATCTCCTCAATAATAAAATCTTTAAATAAAAAGGGTGTTTTCTGTGAAAAATATGATTTTCTCGAACAGGACAATCTAGGTATTTGGAAGTCTCCCGGAGGTTCAAAAGTCGCCTGGTTTAAAGATCCTGATGGAAATGTCCTTTCATTAACTGAATAATAGAATAAGAACAGTATGTTTTATAGTTGGATTGTGCCGTATAAATAAAATCTTTCACTGCTCAGTGGCTATGGCGTAAATTTGCACCATGCGGCGGACCATTGAGATCATAGCAAGCGGTTTTACCATGGCCATGCAGGAGCTATGGAAAAATAAACTCCGCACTTTTCTTTCTCTATTTGGTATTACCATTGGTATTTTTTGCATCATTGGCGTTTTGGCTACCGTAAACAGCCTTGAGCATAACATCCAGAATGAAATAAAAAGTTTAGGTACTAATACAATTTACATTGATAAATGGGACTATACGGCTGGCGGTGGGCCTGACTATCCCTGGTGGCGGTATGTAAAACGGCCAGAACCTAAATACGATGAAATAAAACAGATCAAGGAAAGAACATCCAGTGCCAAATATGTTGCTTTTAATATTAATGCCAATGATAATGTTGAGTACCAAGACAACACCCTTTCAAATGTAAACCTTTACGGCATCAGTGAGGAATTTGGGGAAATTCAACCGGTTGATATTGCTTACGGACGAAATATAACCGAATCGGAATTTGATCATGGGAGCCCTGTATTGGTTATCGGAAATGAAGTAGCAGAAAAATTATTTCTGGCACCGGAAGTTGCGATCGGGAAATTGATGCAGGTTCGTGGAAAAAAATTAGAGGTCATTGGAGTGATCAAAAAACAAGGCCAGTCTATGATCGGTGGCTGGCGGTTTGACCAGAGTGTGATCATGCCTTATAAGTTTGCACGCAATATTATGTTTGCGCAAAACTCGAGCCCGGTGATCCTTGTCCAGGGAAAAGATAATTTGAGAAGCGTGGCACTGAAAGACGATCTGAAAGGAGCTATGAGAGCCATTCATAAATTGAATCCCAGGCAGGATGATAATTTTGCTTTGAATGATATCAATGATTTTAGTGAAGCCGTGAGCAATATTTTTGGTCCTTTGAATACGGGCGGTTGGATTATTGCAGGCATATCGTTGTTAGTCGGAATGTTTGGAGTAGCCAATATCATGTTTGTAACAGTAAGAGAACGTACCAGCCAGATCGGAATAAAAAAAGCAATTGGCGCCAAGAGAAGAGTCATTCTTTCCGAATTTTTATTGGAATCGGCCTTTCTTTGCCTCATCGGCGGAATGATGGGATTGTTTCTTGTTTTTGTTCTGACGAAAATACTTTCCAATCTTCTTAATTTTCCCATTTTTATTTCTACAAGCAACCTCACAACGGCTATCAGTATTTGCGTCATTGTAGGTGTAGCTGCAGGTATTATCCCGGCATCACAAGCGGCGAGAATGGATCCTGTGGCTGCTATACGGGGTAAATAAACCCTCCAAACCTCCCTGAAGGGAGGCTTTTATCATCTCCATATATTTGTTGAACTTTTTTATACTAATGATGAATAATGAACATAAAGACAGTCAACCCCCTTTAGGGGGCATGGGGGTTACCATTCTCGCCATAGAATCTTCATGCGATGAAACATCGGCTGCGGTTTGCAGGGATGGAAAAATTCTATCAAACATCACCGCTAATCAAAATGTTCATGAAAAATACGGCGGCGTTGTGCCTGAACTGGCAAGCCGGGCACATATGCAAAATATTATCCCGGTTGTAGATACATCGTTGAAAGTTGCAGGTTATGAGTTACGCGATATTGATGCCATTGCATTTACTCAATCACCGGGATTGATCGGCTCTTTGCTGGTAGGTTCACAGTTTGCAAAATCATTATCTCTTGCATTGAACAAACCCCTGATCGCTGTTCACCACATGCAGGCACATGTTTTAGCAAACCTGATTGATGATCCGAAACCCAATTTTCCTTTTCTATGTTTAACAGTCAGCGGAGGCCATACACAAATCGTGTTGTGCACATCACCAACAAAAATGAAAGTGATCGGTGAAACAATTGACGATGCAGCCGGAGAGGCTTTTGATAAATCAGCTAAATTGTTAGGTCTTCCTTATCCCGGCGGACCATTGATCGATAAATATGCTAAACAAGGAGACTTCGATCGGTTTCATTTTCCGGAACCAAAGATCCCTGAATTAAATTTTAGTTTTAGCGGGTTAAAAACTTCCATTCTCTATTTTTTACAGAATGCCGGTAAAAGCCAGGTTTATAAAGAAGAAAAGATCGCTACTAAAGAAGAACAAAAAAAATTCATTGATGAAAATCTTGCTGACTTATGTGCATCCATTCAACAACGAATTGTGAGCATATTATTGAATAAATTAAAAAAGGCCTCCATTGAAACCGGTATCAAAGATGTTTGCATTGCAGGAGGGGTATCCGCCAACAGTGGCTTACGCAGCGCTTTTGAAGAAGCAGGAAGGAAAAATCACTGGAAAAGTTTTACTCCGGCCTTTGAATACTGTACTGATAATGCAGCTATGATAGTCATCGCTGCTTATTATAAATTTCTTGAAAAAGATTTTGCAGAACTTTCAGCAACTGCGAGTGCAAGAGCAGGCTGGTAGCAAAAGACACAAGATTCAGGATTCAAGGTCCAAGGTTCAACACTTGTTTCTTTTCGCTTCAATTTTGTGCCTTGACCCTTGTACCTTGTACCTTCTAACTCTGTATGTCCAATTCTTACTTCCGATTCAAACAGTTCACCATTCACCAGGATCGATGTGCGATGAAGGTAACAACAGATGCCTGTTTGTTCGGAGCCTGGGTAGCAGGGGAAGATAAAAGTGAAAAGTTAAACACTAAAAATATTCTTGATATTGGGACAGGCACCGGTTTGCTGAGTTTGATGTATGTGCAAAAAAAATCTTTCGCATTAATTGATGCTATTGAAATTGATGAAGGTGCTTATGAACAGGCAAAGGAAAATATAGCGGCATCTCCATTTGCCGAAAGAATAAGGGTCATAAACGACGATGTAAAAACCTGCTCATTCACAAAAAAATATGATGAGATCATCAGCAACCCGCCTTTTTATGAAAAAGAAATAAGATCGGCCAATGAAAAAAAGAACATGGCCCATCATCAAGAGGGATTATTGCTCGAAGATTTGCTGGATGTTATAAAACAAAACCTGTCTCAGGCCGGAGTATTTTATTTGTTGCTTCCATTCAAAAGAAATGAAGAGATCAGGAAAATTCTTTTAAAACAAACAAACTTTGTTTCAAAAATTGTTTTTGTCAGGCAATCAATAAAGCATAATTATTTCCGCCTGATGATCAAAGGAAAATTAAAACAGGAAACCGATACGGAAACCATGATTGAAGAAATTTCGATCCGGAATGATTCGCAGCAGTACACTGATGAGTTCAAAGAATTATTGAAAGATTATTATTTAAATTTTTAAAGCCCCAGATTACGAATGAACACAGAAATGATCGTCTGCGAAAATCTGTGTCATTTTTGGCTAAAATATTTACTCATACTTTTTCTCGTCCTGCTTTCTTTCTTTTTCGTACGCTCTTAGAATTTGCTTCACTAATTTATGCCGCACTACATCATCTTCATCTAATTCAATGTGGGCAATGCCATCAATATTATTTAAAATCCTCACAGCTGTTTGTAAACCGCTTCGTTGATGTCTCGGCAGATCGACCTGGGTAATATCACCTGTAATAATAGCTTTCGCATTGGCACCGATGCGGGTCAGGAACATTTTAATTTGCAAATCCGTGGCGTTCTGTGCTTCATCCAGAATTATGAACGCATTGTCTAATGTGCGACCGCGCATATAAGCAAGCGGGGCAATTTCAATAGTTCTTGTGCTCATATAATACCCCAGCTTATCGGCCGGTATCATATCATCCAATGCATCATACAATGGCCGGAGGTAAGGATCAATTTTTTCTTTCAGATCACCGGGCAGAAATCCGAGGCTTTCACCCGCTTCCACAGCAGGACGTGTAAGAATGATTTTCTTTACCTGTTTATTTTTTAAAGCCCGAACTGCCAATGCAACCGCAGTATAAGTTTTACCGGTACCGGCAGGGCCAATTGCAAAAACAATATCATTTTTTTCTGCCTGCTGAACCAATCGTTTTTGATTCGGTGTTCTTGCACGTACACTTTTGCCATTGGGTCCAAAAACTAAAATGTCATTTGGATTTCGTTCAATGAAATGGTCTATGGCATCGGCATCGTCACCACCGAGTATCTGTTCAAAATAATTTTCACTCATGTGCCCGTTACGTTCAAGATATTGCACAATGAGATCAATTTTTTCCCTGGCATTTTCCACCTGCTCAGGAGCGCCACTAAGTTTGAGTTGTGTACCCCGCGAAAGGATTTTTAATAGTGGGAATTTCTTTTTGAGGATGTCCAGTTTACCATTATTTACTCCGAAAAACTCAATAGGGTTTACGGTTTCAAGGTTGATGATCGTGTCTGTCAATGCGCTTCAATTTAAGTTTTCATAATGCCTTTAACGTGGCCGGTTCGTTATTGGTGTTCCATTCATGTTGCAATGCAGAAATCTTATCTGCTGTTTAAAGTAACTGATTAAATCAATGATCCCCTAAAGTTACTTATTCACAACTGTTAATTAAAGAAACATGCCGGAAATTTTGGTTAATAGTTGTTGCAAGCATTTTTTGCATGCATCGATCTCTTTTAGGATTTTGCAGTGTCGCGTGAATTTGTCAATGAAAAATGACATCCGGCGTATGTCGTTCAGGTATTGCTGCAGGTGGGATATTTTATACCTGTGAACCCGGTACTGCAGCCTTGCTTTGCTTTGTTGATGAAGTTAAGAACTCTTGCCGGGCGTTATTCGTCGAGCCCGTACTACTGCTGATCGTAGTACATAGTTGATGTTTCAATGTTCTGCCCCACCTGCAGCAATACGTTTGTTGGTGACAGTTGTTCGCCACCGTGGTTTTATCACATTATTCTTTCGTTTTGCCAATAATAAGAAGATAATTCCTAAAAGCAAACAAAGCAATAACGATGGAAGTGAGTCTTGCGGTCCGGTTTCACCACCGGTTAATAAAGGATTGCCAGAAATTTTACTTGTCAACAAGCCTTGTGTAATTGAAGTGCTTGGATTTATTCCACCAAAGATTCCTGGTTCTGCAAAATCCCAGCCAAAATGTAAAAAGACAGGAAGCCATAAACTTCGGCTAAACACATAGGCAGCAGGAAGCATAAAGCCTGCCTGCATAGCCGTTGCACCAACAGATACAACACTCGCCCCTTTTGCATTTATATGTAAGACGGCAAACAGAACGATAAATATAAACAACGCCGTTATAGTTCCTGTTTGCTCTTCCAGTAAACGGAATACAATACCTATCATTATAATTTCAGCTACAAATCCAGCTGTTAATGCGAAAGCAAAAGGGCTTATCAGTAGTGAAACAGGATTTACATTAAGGACTAAAAAAGTTCCGACTAAATAGATTATTAAAACAAGTAGCGCTTGTAGTATTGTACCTGTCAAAAAACCTATGAATGCATTATCAATGAATGTTGCAGCACTCAATTCATGAATGCGCCTTTTGTCATATGCCCTGAAAAGAAAAATGTAACCTGTTGTGGTGATGAATGCTTCTGCCACTGCTACAGTTAATACCTTTAAATCATCAGACAAATTTATTTTATCAAGTACTGAAGAGCGTATCCATTCAATAAAAGCAACCAGTGAAACAATAACACCAATACCTACAATCATCTTTGTTAAAAAGAAATGCAATGCTTTTTGCAAAGGCGTTTGTTTGACTGTACTATGCACTTATGAAATTTTCCTTTGTATAAGCCAGTGGTGTCCAAATGGATCTTCAATTTCACCCTGACGATAACCATACTCATAATCTTTCACGGGAGATATTTCCTTGGCACCTGCCTTAATTGCATTATTCATAACCGCAGCAACATCTGGTACAAACAAACCAATTATACAAGTTGTCCCATTGTATTTATCAGGAGAAAAGAAGTACGATTTTGTTACTTCATGTATGTGGAATATAGTTCCAATAATAGATAACTCAGCAACATGAATGCTTCCATCATTATTATATAAACAAAAGTTTTCTGTTGCACCAAACGCTTTTGTATAAAATGAAATGTCCTTAATACCATTATTAATCAAAAGCTGCGGGGCGAAAAATGGTTTATCATTGCTGCTTGTCATTTTACCTTTACCGAGCTTTTTGTTTTATTATTAAGCTTAAAAGCGCCTCTGTCCAATTGCCACCAACAATCATACTTTGTCAAAGCTGACACACTCCTTCAATTCTTTTTCTGAGTAAGCCATATTATGTTGCTTGAGCACATCACCCGGAACACCATTCCATTGATTGGGTGTGTTACCTGCATAACCAACGTCCTTTATTCCAATTTCAGAAGTATAAAAACCAGTTGCTGTTAAATTGCGCAGCAGGTCAAAGAAAGCAACTCCCTGGTCCATACCCGGTTTGACCTTTCCCTTTTTGATCTTATTTCCCTTTTCATCCGTATATTTTATTTCCGGGTAAGCAATATCATCTACCAGTTCCATTTGTTGCTGATGCCCGCAATCAACAAAGCTTTTTTCATAACGTTTCAGGCATTGCATATCGAGCCAGCGCAACCCGCCACGCATGGGTGTTTGATGTTGCGGCATATCTCTTACAATGAAATCAATAAATTCCGGCACTTTAGCATCGCTTGCACTACCGCTTTTTTCATCTTTCGGAATGATGATATCTGCAAGCAATGTGATCGTTGCCATTTCATGATCAGTAAAAAATTTCCCCATTGCAAGTAAACTCTTTTCAAATTGCAATTCTTCTTTACTACGATCAAGATTGAATTGCGGTTCCTGGGGCACTTCAGTTTTTTTCTCTTCATCTTTACAACCCGTAATGATAGCAGGAACTGCAATGGTCCCGGTAGTAATGAGTTTGATCAATTTTCTGCGATCCATTTGTATAAAGTTTCATTAATAACTATCCTGATAAATTCAAAAGTCAAAATTAAAAAGTCAAAAACGGTAATTAGACTGTAAGAAATAAAGACTTTTACATTTTGAATTTTGACTTTGTCCTCAAATATTCTGTTTCTTCATTTCATCAACGATATATTCTGATGTTCTCATGCTCAATGCCAATATTGTCCATGTAATATTTTTATCAGCCTGGCTTACAAATGGACCGCCATCCACGCAAAAAAGATTTTTGCAATCGTGCGACTGGCTCCATTTATTCAGCGCTGAGGTTTTTGAATCATTACCCATTCTCACAGTACCTGCCTCGTGAATGATATTGCCCGGATTATGCAAACCCCAGTTGTTGTGAGCGCCGTCATTACCTCCCGAGGTTATTATAGCACCCATTGCTGTTAATATTGCAGCAAAAGTTTCTTTCATATGCTTTGCCTGCTTTATCTCGTAATCCGTATAAGCAGTATGAAACCGCAATACAGGAATTCCAAACTTATCAACCACATCCGGATCTATTTCGCAATAACTATCTGCTCTTGCAATCGCTTCCCCACGGCCGGCCATGCCCACGTGCGCACCATAGAAAAATCTGTAATCTTCTTTTAACGATGCACCGTAACCACCCGGTTGTTTTTGTTTTCCTTTTACTGTATACCTCCCATTTAGATTTTCAACGCCCCATTGAAATCCGTACAACGGCATTCCAAAACCTCCTCCATATTCAATATGATAGCCCCGGGGAAAATCAAGCTTTTTATTATCGAGCCACCAGGGAGAATATACATGCATTCCACCCACACCATCTTCATTGTATCGCTTCCTGTCAAAAAGAGCGGGAATAATGCCTCCCATGTCTGCACCGGTAGAATCGTGTAAATATTTTCCAACAACATTACTTGAATTCGCTAACCCATTTGGATAACGCGGCGATTTTGAATTCAGTAATAATCTTGCGCTTTCACAGGCGCTGGCTGCAAGGATCACGGTTCTGCCTTCAACCTGGTACTCCTGGCCATCATCTTTGCTGACATAAGAGACTCCAGTGGCCATTCCATCTTTATTCGTCAACACTTCGCGGGCCATAGCATTGGTAATGAGATCAACATTATTTGTTTTTAATGCAGGTATCACCAGGCATGATGAAGCGGAAAAATCTGCATACACTTTACAACTGCGGCCGCATTGTGCACAATAAAAACATTGACCGCGTTCATCATTTATTTTTTTTGTAAGGATCGAAAGCCGTGAAGGAATGACCGGAATGCCGATGCTGGTTGCTGCTTTCTTGATAAACAATTCATGCAAACGTGGCTTTGGGGGCGGGAGAAAAATTCCATCAGGATCATTTTCCAAACCTTCATTGGTGCCAAACACTCCCAGCAAGCGGTCTATTTTATCATAATATGGTTTTATATCATCATAACCAATCGGCCAATCATCACCCAGGCCATCAATACTTTTTCTTTTGAAATCTTTTGGACCAAATCGCAAAGAAATTCTTCCCCAATGATTCGTTCGTCCTCCCAGCATCCTTGCACGCCACCACTCCCATTTTGTATCGCCGTCGTGCGTGTACGGTTCACCGTCGATTTCCCAACCCCAATAGCAACCATCAAAATCACCGAATGGACGAAACTTTGTGCCGGCGCCGCGTCGTGGCGAATCCCATGGTTTATTTAACTGGCAGGAATTTTTTGCAGGATCATACATTGGCCCGGCCTCGAGCAAACAAATTTTTAATCCGGCATTTGCCAATACATAGGTTGCCATTCCCCCACCAGCCCCGGAACCAATAATTATCGCATCGTATTTTTTGGATTGCTTCTTAACCTGGAAATCTCCCATGCAGCAGAATTTTTATGGTAAGCAAAGAGACTTCAATTTACAGGATTCATTTTTTATTGAAGAAAGAAATTGTATGAATTTCTCATAACAGGAGCTCAACCGATTTAGATTTCCCCTTATATTGATCCAGCGAGAAGACAAAAGATTGCAATCACTTTCTTTCGAAACACAGGCTTTACCATGGTGATTATTATTTTTTTCCTGCCATCTTATCCAGGTTATGGCCAATCACATAACCAAGCAATCCACCTAGAAGAGCGCCTGTAATCAGAGCGACAATTGTGCCGGCCGCAAAATAGCCAATGCCCAAACCAAAAAAACTGAGAAAAATGATAAAGACTATTGTCGCTGCTTTGCGTTTCGGTTTTGAAAAAGCAGGATGATGTGGCGGTGGATGATGTTTTTTGTGACGGTGGTGGCTTCGTGCCATATTTATTTTTTTAAGATAATAATCACGAATCAAAATATCTTTAAAAACCTGCAATTTCTAAAAAAAGGAAACTATTACTGCAATATAAAACTTCCCTGGAGAATTATTTATGATAGTTCGCAACAGAACGATTCCACCTGTTCCTGCACCAGGTTTTAAATTTTGAAATATTTCTTTTTAACGATACCTCCAGGGGGCAACTGATAAGATACAGATATGCTGTCAGCATTATCAATAGTCCAAATATCCAAACGGGTATCATAAGATCAATTTTCTCTAAATAAACCAAATTGCATTCCAAATAAGCCTGAATGCAACAGGAATCTTACCCACAATTTGTGGAAAATTATTTAAGAACTGTATATCATAGGTAGAAAGAGAGAGTTTTGAATTCAAAAAAAATCCTTTTTAAACATTTAAAAATCCGAGTAGTTGGCAGGATATAAAAAAGTAATATCGATATGGGAAACGTTATTCAGGTATTCCGGCATCGCTGAAAGTTTTTTCCAGTACGGATCATTGACAAAGGTTTTCCAATGCTCCTCCCTGTCTGCCTTGTTTTCAAAACTGGTCATGTACATCAGGTTGGGCATTTTGCTGCCAGCTATTACTTCACTATAAAAAATGGCATTGAAATTTAACTTTTTGAATAAACCAATTTCATCTCCCTGGTTAAACATTTGCATCTTGTTCTCAAACTTCTTTTCTGTGGGACTTTCATAGCTTCTTAATTCATACACCCTTTCCTTTTTATCAGCGTGCAAACCCGGTAATTTCATTTGTGGTGCCAGTGGAAACGCCTTTAGCAAAATAGTTTCTATTCTTGCGTAAGGAGGGTTATTGTAAGCTGCATCAAGATATTCTGAGGCAGCAGACGAATAAGCAGCATCTTTCTTTAATTCATCCGGAAGTTTTACAATCCACTCCAATGAGCTGGCAGGAATCAAAACATAAATCAATTTATCGGTCACTGTATCATTGGCCCATGATTTAAATACACCCACATTATTAATTTTTAAACGATGCAGCGAAGGCAAAAGAGCATTTTGAAAATAATTATCCAGGATCTTTTCCTGTTCTGCATTTTTAAAATGATAGATGGTCAACTTATAAAATTCTCCTGTGGTTTTTTTATCAGTATTCCATGATAAAAGAAGAATAAAAAGTATTCCACAGAAAAAGCAGATCTGTAATCCTGATACTTTTTTTTCCATTTCAAATGATTTATTAATGAATTTTGCAAAAATACTGAAGAAGAAATTGAATTTTTAAAAACAGCCACCCGGCATTCTTACATTTACTGACCTTTTCACTTTAAACCAGGCTATATGATTTCCCAAAACAATTGCTTTGTTTTTCGTTTCCCGATCCTATTTCTCTTATGCAGCAGCATGCTGAGCGGCAATGCGCAGGATACAACAAAAGCGAAATATCATGCATGGTGGAATGAAGGATTTCCGGGTCAACCCAGAAAAAATCCAAAAGACAAACAACTTCCGTTAATTCATGTATATAAAAACAAATTTGTAAATGAAAAAGGGGATGCCATTTTATTTCGCGGATTGTCGATTGCAGACCCCGACAAAATAGAGCACCAGGGACATTGGAACAGAAAGCTTTTTGAAAAAGTAAAAGAAATGGGAACGATGCTGGTTCGCATTCCGGTTCATCCCATCGCCTGGCGCGAACGAACTCCTGTGAAATATCTGCAATTACTCGATTCAGCCGTTGAATGGTGCACTGATCTTGGCATGTACATCATCATCGACTGGCATAGCATCGGCAATTTAAAAATGGAACTATTCCAGGATCCCATGTACAACACCACTCAAAAAGAAACCTATGAATTCTGGCAAACCATTGCAAAACATTTCAGCACAAACAACACGATCGGCTTTTATGAATTGTTTAATGAACCTACTACTTATCGCGGGCAATTGGGCACAATAAGCTGGAGCGAATGGAAAAAAATGATGGAAGATATTATTCA
This sequence comes from Chitinophagales bacterium, assembly GCA_044448365.1. Classification (GTDB taxonomy): domain Bacteria; phylum Bacteroidota; class Bacteroidia; order Chitinophagales; family Chitinophagaceae; genus VBAU01. The sequence continues at coordinate 6,266 of JBIOGV010000043.1, read as the reverse complement.
TTTAATAAGAGCATTTGATACCAAAACGATTCCGTTGGTAGCCGGTTTCGATTGGGCCTATGATCTTACACCCTTGCGTGAAGAACCGATCAATGCAGAAAACATTGGTTATGTAACTCATCCTTACCCATTCAAAAGATCGGAACCCTGGCCGCCAAAATGGGAAGAGGATTTTGGTTTTGCCGCTGCCAACTATCCAATCATTGCAACTGAAATTGGATTTGACTTACGACCGGGTAATACAATTGGTCCGGATCATTATGGTTTCCAGGTCACAAAATTTCTTGAAAGCAGGGGTATTGGCTGGATGGCCTGGGTATTTGATCCCGAGTGGGGACCTCCCATGCTTAAATCATGGGACACTTATGAATTAACTCCTGCCGGCGAATTTTTCAAACAAGCTATGCAGGCAAAAAAATAATCAGCGAACGTTTTTATTGCAACAAACATCACTGTTCACTCACTCAAATGCTGTTTTCATTCTGCCTAACTTTGCAGAATAAAGAAAAAAGCAAATGAAAGAAGTATACATAGTATCAGCAGTTCGAACACCTATCGGAAGTTTTGGAGGAACATTGAAAGACATTCCTGCAACAAGACTGGGGGCCATAGCTATTCAATCAGCCCTTGAAAAAGCAGCCATCAAACCGGGACAAGTTGATGAAGTATTGATGGGTTGCGTATTGCAGGCTAATCTTGGGCAAGCGCCGGCAAGACAAGCTGCGAAATTTGCCGGCTTGCCAGATACCGTAATTTGTACAACGGTTAATAAAGTTTGTGCAAGCGGAATGAAAGCTATTTCCCAGGCGGCACAAAGTATTATGCTTGGTGATAGTGACATTATTGTTGCCGGGGGAATGGAAAATATGAGTTCGGTTCCTTTTTATATTGAAAATCTCAGGTGGGGAAATAAATACGGTGATACAAAATTAATTGATGGCCTTGCGAAAGATGGATTGACCGATTGTTATCATGGTTATGCAATGGGTTGTGCTGCTGATCTCACGGCAACAGAGAATAAGATCAGTCGTGAAGAACAGGATGCATTTGCTATCGAAAGTTATACACGCAGCCAGAATGCATGGAATAACGGAAAGTTTAAAGATGAAGTGGTGCCTGTAGAAATTCCTTCACGCAAAGGTGAACCAACAAAGTTTGAAAAAGATGAAGAACCCTGGAGTGTAAAGTTTGATAAGATCCCGGGATTAAAGCCTGCGTTTGGAAAAGAAGGAACAGTGACTGCAGCTAATGCAAGTACAATGAATGATGGTGCAGCAGCTCTTGTTTTAATGAGTAAAGAAAAAGCAAATGAGCTGGGGATAAAACCCATCGCAAAAATTGTCTCCTATGCTGATGCGGAACAGGCCCCCGAAAAATTTACAACTACTCCAAGTATTGCAGTGCCAAAAGCAATAAAGAAAGCAGGATTAAAGATGAATGATATTGACTATTACGAATTAAATGAAGCGTTCAGTGTTGTGGGTATTGCCAATATTAAACTGATGAGCCTCGATCCGGCAAAAGTAAATGTAAACGGAGGAGCTGTATCAATCGGTCATCCATTGGGAGCAAGCGGAGCAAGAATTATTGTTTCACTCATAAATGTATTAAAACAAAATAATGGTTATTTCGGTGCTGCGGGGATTTGTAATGGCGGTGGCGGTGCCAGTGCAATGGTGATAGAGAATTTGTGACCGCTATCGATCATGTAAGATACAAGGAGCTTCGGTATTGAAGCTCCTTCTATTTATAAGAAAAATTATTTGGAACTCAGATCAGCGCGATAAAAAAGTATTTCACTCCAGCGGTTCTCAACATATTTTGCATAATCTGCCAAATAACCATCCCAGGCGCCGGCGCCATATGCTGCGTTGTATCGTTCAGCTGCTGGTTTCCTGTAACCATCTGCCAGTTCTTTCAAACCTTCTTTCAACCGGGTGACGGTTACGATTTGTGGCTCACCTGAGCTGATGATCTGGTAAACGGCAACATTTTCATTTCCATCCATCCATACCTTTTTCAATTTTTTTACAAGCCCGATCGCGCCATTGATCATACCTGGCTTCGGGTACATATGACTGATAATAATCTTATCAGAATAATTTGTCAGCGCAACCGTACTGAGTGAATCTACAAAAACGCCGTACGTTGCTTCAAATTTGTCTGTAAGATAGATAGCGACATTTTTATTCCAATCGTTATTATGTTCAGTACCGAGGTTACCCCTTGTGTCAAGCGCATCCCAGCTTGTTGGACCTTCTGTAACATGATAACCACCGGCGTCTGGCCCGGATTGAATTTCAAACACTCTCCATTTCCAGTCACCGCTATGGTATTTCTGAGCATGTACTGCCAATGCTTTTTCAAACTCTAAAACTTTGTCTGTTTTTGGGAAATAACGGTTTGAGTTAACGACATCTTTTGTTTGACTCATCCCAAAAAAAGGAATAACTAAAATCAGAAAAAAGAATTTTTTCATTGTGTGGCTTTTAAAATGAATAAATAATAGTTGAAGCTTAAATAAGGAGGAAGAAGACAAAAGGTATGACAATAAATTTTAACAATGGAATTAATGTTAGGAATAGAAATCCTGACTTTTCAATCAGTTGATTTACCTTTTTGAAATTGACATAAGACCGGTAAGGCTTTCAAGCATTTTAACCTGCGTCCGCATACGCCCTTTCTGGGCTTCTACATTTATGTAAATCACATTCCCTCTTCCAAAATAAATGCTAAGAGATCCATCATCCTTTGCCTTTAGAGTATTTTGGAGGACAACATTGAATCCAATCATTTTTAATTCACGGAATAATGTGGAATCTGTCACTATAAAAAAATTGTCAGGGTCGCGATCGGGATTTATATGAATTTCAGAAGCGTCCCTTGCGTGGCTGCCATAAGCGGTATAACTCTTAATAGAATATTTACCATTTTCATTATTATGCAATGCAATAAGACTGGTCAGAGAGTCCGGGATCTTTTGAAGAATAAAAGCGGCAAACTCCTTCACTGAACTCACCGCTGCCAATGTAACATGATCATTCAAAAGGCGTAAATTCTTTCGCAAACCAGCCGGGGTAAAAATGCGATTAGGATCAAACAAAAATCTTCTCCCGCTTTTTTTAAAACTCATCAGCCTCTCTCCATTATTTTCAAGTTCAATAAACAAACCGCCTGTTCGCTCCAAAACGATTTTCGCTGCCATATCAGATGCTATCTCGTCGTCGTGCAAATGGATCATTACGATTTTGGCTGAAGTTCCATATTGGGTCAAAAGAATTGAGGTTTTGTTATTGCCCCAGTCAAAACTATATTTCGTTTGCACAGGAGAATAGCGTGCAGAATCAGTTTGAGAAAAACCCTGTAGAAAAAATATAAAGAAAAAAAGAAGCGTTATAATTTTCTGCATTCATAGATTATTGTAAAGGAAAATTATCGAAGTATTCTTATTTCCTCAAAATCCTCTTAAATCTTTTTAATCATGGTTCTGCTTCCAGCTCTTTTTTCATTTTACTCATCACATCTTTCCCGATCATTTTTTGGGCCAGTATGATCATATTCTTAAAAGCTTTTGCATGAGAAATGCCATGACCGATTATTACAGGCTTAGCAACACCGAGCACAGGAGTTCCGCCATAATTTTCGAAATTAAAACGGTCGAAATATTCATGCTCAAGGTTCTGTCTTTCACTGATCTCGTATAATGATTCTGCCAGTTTCAGGATCACATTGCCGGTAAATCCTTCACAAACCACAACATCGGCAACATCAAGCAAAACATCCCGACCCTCTATATTTCCAATAAAATCGATGTGCTTATTTTCTTTAAGCAAAGGATAGGTTGCCTGTGCTAAAATATTTCCCTTGCCTTCTTCTTCACCAACATTTAATAATGCTACCCTTGGTTTTTCAATTCCTAAAATTTGTTGAGCATACACAGATCCCATTACTGCAAACTGATTTAACTGTTCAGGTTTGCAATCCGCATTTAAGCCAACATCCAGTATCAAACCTGTCTTGCCGTTTTCCTTTGGAATTACACTTGATATCGTGGGTCGTAAAACACCTTCAATGGCTTTAATACTGAATAGCGCCCCAACCAGCATAGCACCGGTATTTCCTGCACTGATAAATGCATCTGTTTTTCCGGAAGCCAGCAAATGAAACCCAATAGAAATAGATGAACGTTGTTTTTCCTTTAAAGCCTTTGTGGGAGATTCATGCATGTCAATTACCTGGTCAGCATGAACGATCGTAATATTATTTTCAGAGATATTAAGTTGTTGCAGGAGATCTTTTACTTGCCTTTCATCACCAACCAATGTAAGAGGGGCCGTATCTTTTTGTTCAGACAAATACTGCGATATGCCCTTTACTGCTTCCAGAGGTGCATAATCGCCGCCCATCATATCTAAACCAATATTCATAGCTAAACCTAAAAATCAAATTCCAAATGCCAATAAAGTTATGAAATTGGAATTTGGAATGAATTATATAAAGCCCCTGCTTTTACTTTTTCTCAGCATTTTTATCAGCCACTACCCTGCCTTTATAATACAACTTACCCTCGCTCCAATGTGCGCGATGGCGGACATGTGTTTCCCCGGTTGTGCCATCGGTACTCAATGTAGCAGCCGTTGCTTTGTAATGTGTTCTGCGCTTAGCGCTTCTTTGCTGACTGTGTCTGCGTTTCGGATTTGGCATATCTTAATAATTGATAATAAAAACAATTCTTTTTATATCAATTAATAATTATTAATAAATAACTATTAATTAAACTACTCAATTCTCGAGGTCTTTAAACTTCTCCAACCCTTTCCAGATCGGGTTTTCTTTTTTTTCTTTATCGTTTTCAAATTTCTTCAGCATATCTCTTGCCTCTTTATTGCAATAGGGCCCGTCCATATTTTCATAACTACAGGTTTTATGCATGGGTATGCCGAGATTTATAAATTCATAAATCCAGTTTTCAACGCTGATATGGCTTTCACCACGACTGATATAATATACATCCGGATCATCTTCCTGTTGATTCATCAACTCCGGCTCTTCCACCATTTTTACCATGATATTAAATTCATCCCAGAGATCTATCGGTAAATTATTATTACATCGGTCACAGGTTACCTCAAGTGTGCCACCCAATTCAAACTTCAGCAACATAAAACTGCTCTTTTTATCAAGGGTCAGCTTTACACGGGCATTGCAATTTCTAAAATCCTGCTGCTGGAATTCATCAAAGAACTTATCCCTGATTTCATAGTTGAATTCATGGATTCCGGGTTTTAGCCCCACGAACGCTATCTCGTATTCCCTTCTATGGCTCATCATTCGCCCTTTTTGCTCAAAAATCAGTTCCCGGAGGACCAATTCGGAGGGACGCAAAGGTAGGGGATAAATTGCAAAATTTAAGAGCGATTTTGAATTAATTTAGTCCTTTCTATCAATTCAATACCCTGATTTTGAAGATAAATTAAATTTAAACTCCTTGAGTCAATTTCCCGGAAACATTCTTAATAAACTAATGAGAGCCTGGAGCTGGATCGTATTTATTCTGCTCGCCGTTTTAATCAAATTTTCTTCACTTTATCCAGGCTTCATTGAACAATATTATTCAAATGGTATTTACCCGGCAGTCTCAAAGATCCAACGATTTTTGGTTGGTTGGATCCCGCTCAGTATCGGAGATATGATTTACGGTTTTTTTATTCTCGTTGTGCTGGTTAAAACCTGGCAGCTTTTGAATGTTCTATTTAAGAAAAAAATCAATCGCCAATATTTTCTCATTGGCCTGAAACAGATCCTTTTCTTTTTTCTTTTAGTATATGTATTCTTTTATCTTCTATGGGGACTCAATTACAGCCGAAAAGGAATCGCACAACAACTAAACCTGAAAATGAGTACTTATACATTAAACGAGCTGGATACTTTAACAAAGGTTTTGGAGCAACGGTTGAATTACTATGCGGCGCAATTCAAACCATCACAAAGGGATTCATTTTATAAAAAAAGAAATCTTTTCCATGAAGGTTATGAATCCTATAAGATCGCAAGCCGTTTCTATCCTTTTTTAAATTATGATCCCAAATCCATCAAGCCTTCATTATATAGTTATGCCGGAAATATTTTTGGGTTCGAAGGATATTATAATCCATTCTCCGGTGAAGGACAGGTGAATACAACCATACCGGTCTTTGAGCAACCATTTGTTGCCTGTCATGAAATCGGTCACCAGGTCGGATATGGAAAAGAAAACGAAGCCAATT
>JBIOGV010000042.1:0-18856 GCA_044448365.1 Chitinophagales bacterium | reverse complement strand
ATGTGCCATGAAATTTTTCAATAATTGGTTTTTGCAATTGCCTGTTCATTCGCAAAAGCTCAAATGCTTTTTGTTCATCTTCTCCCATTAAAGCAGTATAGCCTGCAATGTCGGTAAACATGATTGCGGCAAGTTGACGGGATTGAGACATCAAAGCAGATTATTAGAGAAAGTTAAGAAAAACTAACAATACACTATTACTCTTGGTGATGTGAGCTCAGTAGATATAATTGGAAATATTGGCAATGCTTTGTCCTCCAAAAGTCATAAAATTAAATGAGTCCCATGCCCGCGAGTTGCATGCAACAGCCAACGCATCGCGAAGATTGGGAATTGGAATTCTGGAAGCCCGCTTGACCGTGACCCGCCGGCAGGCAGGCTCATCAGCCCAACTGGCGCAAAGCCAAATATAGGCTGCTGGCAAACCATCTTGACAAATGAAGAATCTGGATAGGGGAGTTTGCTATTAAGGTTTGTTTGCCGAAATTCTATCAGCTGCAGATTCTTTTTTTCCTATGGCGGGCAGTAATTCGGCAACTTTCCCAAGCCCATATTTTGGCATATTGTTATAAATACATTCATAACCGCCTGCAGTAACTTTATAGGTTTCATGCCAAATACCAACGTCGCCATTACTTTTAATTTTAGTGTTGAACTTTTTCCAGGCGGGATAGTGAAATCCATTTCTATCTTTCGCATATGCTTCGAGATGTTCAAATGATCTCCAATATTGAGCAATGACCGGAGGGATGCCGCCAAAAATCTGAAAGCCAAGAAATCCACTCTCAGGTTTCTTTGAAAGTTCTTTTATCATTTTAGGCATTGCCGTAGCAACAGGGATCCATTTATGAAACTTCCAAAATCGGTTAATGCGCATGCCTATCAGGAACACAACAAAATCACCTTCAATTTTAGCTGTCATGCGCTGATTAATTGTCTTTGACATAGTTAGAATTTATCCAATGAAATGTAAAGATTTTTTCATTTATTGATAACAGCCAACGGCCAGGGCTTTCTGCTGTGCTGATATTTCGTGATTCGTCAGCCCGAACTGTTGCTGAGTAAAGTTAATGCTGTTGATATTATGTTTTGTTGCTCGGCTTTATTCGTCCAGCCCGGACTGCAGATGATAAGCGAGCTGGACGATGAGTATATATTCTTCAGCCAGCATAACAGAACCCAATGTTGGCTGTAGTGCTACTCTCGGAGCGAAGTCTCAACCCCATATCGAATTGCCGCTTCAAGTATATCAATGTTTATGTCTTTTAGAGTTTTGAACCTAATGCAATATCCGCTCACATTCGCCTTACCCAGTCTTTTTTCATACGTTTTGGCTAAGTATGTCTTGTCTTTTATACCAAGGATATAGACAGAGATTCCGGTTTTGTTTGCACTTATACCAATTTGAAAAAACTCTCTAGTTTTTCCATTCGCATATTTTATTGTATGAAATCCATATCCAATAGTAGGGTTACTAATAGTTTTATTTTCGCTGTTTTTACCATCGTCGAACCATAATTTACATCCTGGTAACACTCGAAGTATGAGTCGGTGCAACTCTTGCATGTCACTACGTTTTGGTTCAGTTTGGCTGGTGATATACTTTTTGATTTGTTCTTGTACGTTCATATAAAATATTAAATTACGTGTAGCTTACTTTGCCAAGTCGGTTTGATAACGCAAGATTGTAAATGTCTTTCAAGTTGGTCCTTTTGTATTGAACTAACTTGTGAATAAACCCTTTCCTGCCTTCGCTTACAAACTCAAAGGTCAACATTGAGCAGTCAAAAAATGTTTGTTTAATGCACAAAAATTTCAAGTTTGCAGGTTGCCCAAGCATTACCTATGTTAGCGGCCGTTGAGCACATTGATTTACTTCAGAAATTTGAGTAGAGACTCAATAAATTCCTTTGCATTTGTGTTCACTGCTGTATGTCCCCCTTGAATGTTTGCAGTCTTTGCAAAAGAAAATTCCGCAGTCAATAATTCATCTATCCTTTTGTGGAATGGGACTGTTGTTGTTCCCGTAATAATTAAAACCGGTTTTTGAAATTGATGCAACTTTTCAAAATCCATTTTGTAGCTGCTAACTACGGAGAGGCCTCGCAACCGGTTCTTTTGGTTAATCCATGTCTTCCACAGCGGGTGCTGGTGAATATCAAAGGTGTCGCAATTCATTAATTCGCAACGAAACTGCTTCACCATATCTTCAGTGATGTCTGCTCCTGGAGTAAATTGTTTTGATATTTCTTGCATTTGTTTCATTCCTTCAGGAGATTCATTTTTTGATTCAGCTATTCCAAAAACAGGAGGCTCAATCAAAATGAGTGAACGAATATTCTCAGGATGATTCAACGCAAAATCAAGTGCTATTAATCCTCCATAGGAGTGCCAGACAAGTATAATTGGTTCTTTGATGTTAAGTGAATCAAGAGTGAATTTTATTGCGTCACTTTCCATTTTCACAGAGTAATCATTTGGGAGCACTAAATTTTCTGTTGCATACTGAATATTAAATTGCTCCATTCGGATCACTTTATAAAAACGAGATAATCCCTTGGAGTGAGCCTCAAAAACGGACATGTCCGCCGTACCTCCATTAAGCATTACTATAGGGGCTCCTTCTCCTTCGACTAAAACCTTTTTTATTTTAGGTTGAGCGGTTGCTATGATTGGTATGAAAAAAAGGGAAATAAAGAAAGTCTTCATGGTCGTCAAATTATTAACTATGTTATGAAGTAGTCTTTGTGAGTTAAGGGGCCAATCAATGGCCGCTAACGGACGGGGCTTGGCGTTGTTGGGATATTTGAAAAACGTCAGCCGACAAACTGAAGCCCAATATTTTTTTGAAAGTTGAAGGTAAGAACTTAAGCCAAATTATTAACGTCGAGCTGAAACTGAAGCTGATAGCGAACTACAGCCGAAGTTCCAATGTCCTGCCCCAATAACGCCAAACCACTTGTTAGCGGTTCGTTGTTCTTTTTTTGTCATTTACATATTCCAAAATATCTCCTGGTTGGCAGTCTAAGGCCTTACAAATTGCCTCTAAGGTGCTAAAGCGGATTGCCTTTGCTTTCCCAGTCTTTAAGATAGAAAGGTTAGATAATGTCAAATCAACTCTTTCAGAAAGTTCATTAAGAGAAATTTTCCGTCTTGCCATCATCACATCTAAGTTTACAATAATTGGCATAGCTTATACGGTTAAATCGTTTTCGTTTTGGATTTCAACTCCCCTTGAAAAAATAGTTGCAATTACATAAATTACAGCCGCCATCAAAATAAATGCTTGACTGTCTGCCCAAAACTGGTTTAATCTGTCAATAACATAGCCCCGATGTTGCAAATTTTTTGCTGTTTCTCGGGCTATGTAACTCAAGATTCCTATTGAAAAAGTGTAATAACTCATTAAAGAAATCTGTCTCGATACAAAGCTATTGAAGGGTTTTGTCAAATTAATTTTACTCACTAATCTGATGACCACATAAAACAGTACTGCCTTCAAAATCGAGATGACCAAGATAAAACTATACATACTGAAAAAAGCCCATTTACTACGTTCATACATTTCACTTAAGTCCAACTTTTGATATAAATTTTGGACAAATTCGGGCTTGTACAGACTGAAAATAAAATTGACTATCAAACCTCCGGCTTCAATGCATAAGCCAACGAAGATGACCCAAGAAACAATCTTTAAGACCGTAAATACTAAGTTGTTTGTTTTTGACATAATTTTTAAAGTTTAAATTATCACGTAAATATAATAAATAATTATTGATAAACAACAAATATATATTTTTATTCAAAAATTTATTTTTTACAGTAAGCCAATGAAAACCAATTCTCCAATAATTTGGTATAAACTAACTTGCGAATTTAGTAGTGGAGAGATGAGTTGTCGGACTGTTAGTTTTAGCTGTGTCGCCCGTTACAATGACCGCTAACACTCAAATATACGCAATTGCTTACCCGGTATTTGCGGAAAGCAAGCCTGTATAGAATGATTTGCGCAAGTTTTGATAATGGTTTTTCATACGACTTTTTTTTAAACTCAATTACATCTAATGCGGCTACACAAATCAATTAATAATTAATAATGAATAATGAATAATTGGTTGGGTCATTCAAATACAAATACAAGATTCTTCGCTGCGCTCAGAATGACAATAAAATGCTAGTTGCTCACAGCTCATGGCTCACAGCTTTTGACTACCTTTGCGCACTAAAAGAAAAAATCGTTGAAGAACATTCGGAATTTTTGCATCATCGCTCATATTGATCACGGAAAATCCACCCTGGCAGACCGCCTTCTACAATCCACAAACACCATCAGCGAACGCGACATGATGGACCAGGTGCTGGATGATATGGACCTCGAACGTGAAAAGGGTATTACTATTAAGAGTCACGCAATTCAAATAAACTATAACCATTCTAACGGGCAGGAATATATCTTGAATCTGATCGATACGCCCGGCCACGTGGATTTTAGTTATGAAGTGAGCCGCGCCTTAGCTGCCTGCGAAGGTGCTTTGCTGCTGGTGGATGCAACACAGGGCATCCAGGCGCAGACCATTTCGAATTTGTACCTCGCCATTGAAAATGATCTTGAGATCATTCCTGTCCTTAATAAAATAGATATGGACGGCGCTATGATCGAAGAAGTGAAAGATCAGATCATTGACCTCATTGGCTGTAAACAGGAAGATATTTTATTGGCCAGCGCCCGCACAGGAATGGGTGTGGAAGAAATATTAGAAGCAATTGTAAAAAGAATTCCACCACCCAAGGGGGATCCGGATGCTCCGTTGCAGGCACTCATTTTTGATTCTGTTTTTAATTCATTCCGTGGCATTATAGTTTATTACCGCATCCTGAATGGTTCTATAAAAAAAGGTGATAAGGTAAAATTTGTTTCGACCGGCCAGGAATACGAAGCCGATGAGGTAGGCATTCTGAAATTGAAGATGACTGAAAAACCTGAAGTGCTTTGCGGCGATGTGGGATATATCATTACAGGTATCAAAAATGCGAAGGAGGTGAGAGTCGGGGATACCATAACTGACGCCAACAATCCCGATCCGCAAATGGTGCAGGGCTTCCAGGAAGTAAAGCCCATGGTATTTGCAGGCATTTTTCCGATCGATACAGATGAGTTTGAAGAATTGCGTGATTGCATGGACAAACTGCAATTGAATGATGCCGCACTGACTTTTGAATTGGAAACATCGCAGGCGCTTGGTTTTGGTTTTCGCTGCGGTTTTTTGGGTCTGCTGCACATGGAGATCATACAGGAACGTTTGGAACGCGAGTTTGATCAAACTGTAATCACTACCGTTCCTAACGTTGGTTTCATCGCATACACTACAAAAGGAGAAAAGATAGCAGTGAATAATCCAACGCAGATGCCCGATCCTGTTCGCATTGACCGGATCGAAGAGCCTTACATCAAAGCGCAGATCATCAGCAAGCCGGAATATATCGGGAATATTATGACCCTTTGCTTGGGTAAGCGGGGAATTTTATTAAACCAGCATTATCTTACCCAAACAAGAGTTGAGCTAATGTTTGAAATGCCGTTGACAGAAATTGTTTTTGATTTCTATGACAAATTAAAATCTCAAACGCGAGGTTATGCTTCGTTTGACTATCATCCGATCGGTTATCGTGAAAGCGATATTGTGAAAATGGACATTTTATTGAATGGTGACAAAGTGGATGCATTGAGTGCATTGATCCATCGAAGCCGAGCCCAGGATTTTGGCCGCAAGCTTTGTGAGAAATTAAAAGAATTGGTTCCGCGTCAGCAATTCCAGATCGCTATACAGGCTGCAATAGGAGCAAAAGTCGTGGCAAGAGAAACGATCTCTGCGCTGCGCAAAGATGTGACGGCAAAATGTTATGGTGGTGATATCAGTCGTAAAAGAAAGCTGTTGGAAAAACAAAAAGAGGGGAAGAAACGGATGAGACAAGTAGGTAATGTTGAAATTCCGCAGGAGGCTTTTTTAGCAGTATTAAAACTTGATGAATAATTCCTTTCAATTAATATATTATTAATTTCTGTTTCATCACTCATCTTTCTTTTTTGACCGGTTTTGATCTGATTTCTCCTCAAGTTTCTTCTCATTCACATTTCCTTTGAGGTCCAAAAGCGGGTCGCCTACAGGCGCTTCGCCTTCCTGTAATTTGAAGTTGTATAATTTATCTATGTGAAGCCATTTGCCATACTGCCATTTGAAAGCTTCATAATCACCGTCGGGTACATAGGTCCATTTGTTTTCAGGTTCATCCGTTTCTGATATCAGGTGATCTACAATGATGAGATTATCATCATGGTCATATTTTAAAATGGCACGGGCTTCTTTTTTATATTCCAAACTAAAACGGAATTGCGGTTCTCTTTTTACGCTGTCCTTTTCAAAACTGAAATATTTGCCACCAAAAACCGGCTGATCATTTTCGTCGAATGATAAAACCTCGATCCATTTTTTATTGCTCATTACGCTGTTGTAATCAAAACCGATCAAAGTATAATAATTCTTTCCATTATAACTCGTCTTCACAATATCATAATAAACGGCACCGATCCAGTTGTCTTTCGAACGAACCGAATCCATCGCGTCAGGAGTGAATTCTGAAAAATCGCGGAGAGCGATCAATTTCAATGAGCCATCATTTGTTCTGACCTGGATCGCCCCTCTCTGCCGGGAATAATAATCATCATACGTGATATTCCAGGTAAAAATTCTGAAGCTGCTGTCAGGAGCATATAATTTTGAAACACCCTGTACCGATTGAAATGGATAATAAAATGAATTTTTTATTTGTAATGCTCTGACCAATGTCTTTATGAATTGGCTATCTGAACGCATACGGTCTGCTGTCAGGCTATCTAAAATGATATCTGCGGCCAGGTTTTTAAGAGAATCTTCTTTTTGTTCTAATCTTTTTCTGTCGGCCGGAAGAATTTTTTGGCCCCATGTTATTTGAGTGAGTGAAGTGAGTGCAAGGAGAAGAATAAAAAATTTATGAAAATTTTTGAACGGAATTGATCTGGCCATAATTGAAACGAAGTTACTGGAGAATCCAGATGGAAATAACGGTAAAAAGCCCTTAAAAGTACTGCGATGTAAAATTTTACAAAGCTTTGGCAAAATCCGGCAATGAGTCAAAGCTGAGATCTATATCCGGATGCGGTAACACTTGATCCGGGTGGGTAGATTTTATATAAACCGTATAAGTCCCTGCATTGCGGCCAAATTGCATATCACTGAGTTTATTGCCCACCATTATCGTTTTTGCGAGGTTGATCCCGGGAAAATCTTTTGCCGCCTGTAAAGCCATACCGGGATTCGGCTTCCGGTAAAAATTTTTCCGGTCAGTGGCGATGCAATAGTAGATTTTATTGATACGACCGCCGTCCTCTTCAATTTTAAGTTTCATTTGTTGTTGGATATTCAACAGATCTTCTTCGGTCATGAATCCTCTTCCAACGCCACGCTGATTACTGACTACAATTATTGTATTGAATTTTTTTGAAAGTAGCCGGATGGCTTCTGTGACGCCGGGATAAAATTCAAATTCATTCCAACTTAGTATATAATCACCTTCTTTTTCATAATTAATAACTCCATCACGGTCTAAAAAAACCGTCCAGCTTGCATCAACGTTCTCCAGGTGCAACGGTATCTGTTTTAATTCTTCCTGCGCCTTTCTAAAATCTCCGGGTATGCCAATATCAATGAAATAATGATCCCGGATCATCCCCAATATTTTTTTTGCGGGATAAAATTTTTCGAGATACTCCTTTTCAAAAGAAAATTTTTCAGGAAGATCTTTATCGATAAAGCTTTCCACATTCAGAATATAAACGCCGGCATTGATATCACCGTTCTGAAAAGATTGTTTTTCCCTGAAATTTTTTATCGTATAATCATTATTCAACTCAACTGCTCCATAACGGTCAAAATTCCGCATTGGTTTTAACAGCAGGGTACATTCTGCTTTATTTTCTGCATGCATTGAAGAGGCTTCATTCAGATCGGCTTTAAACAAAGTGTCTCCGTTTATTATGACAACATCCGTTTCTGATGCTCTTTTGCAGGCCAACTGTATGGCCCCGCCGGTTCCGAGTGGTTCTTCTTCAATGGAAAGCTGGTAATGGAGAGTTGAAAATTGATCCGCCAAAAATTCTTCAATGATTTCATGTTTATAACCCAACGAAAAAATAAATTTTTCAATGCCTTGTGAAAGCAGGTAACGAATAACATGTTTTAAAAATGGCTGTCCCGCAACAGGTGCCATGCATTTTGGAAGATCAGAAACTACGGTGCGAAGTCTAGTTCCTAAACCCCCGGCTAATATGATGCATTCTTTAACAGGCATGAGCTATAAGCCAAAATATTTTTCTTCAACCAACTGGCAAACGATATGACCGACAAGGATGTGACTTTCCTGTATGCGTGGAGTGTCTGCTGATGGAATATTTATGAGATAGTCGCTGGATGTTTTCATGGCTCCGCCGCTGGACCCGGTAAAACCCACAGTTATGATTTTTTTCTTTTTGGCCGTTTCGAAGGCCTTGATAATATTTTTTGAATTGCCCGAAGTAGAAAGACCAACAAGAACATCACCTTCTTGTCCGATCCCGTCTATGATCCTTGAATAAATAACGTCATAACTGTAATCGTTTGCCACGGCAGTCAGGTAAGATGTGTTGCAATGCAGGGCCTCGGCCGGTAATGCTTTCCGGTCAGTGTAAAACCGTCCGGAAAATTCTGCAGCCAGGTGTTGCGCATCTGCTGCACTGCCTCCATTGCCGCAGAAATACACTCTTTTCCCATTCTTAAAAGCATTTACAATGGTATTCACCACTTTTTCAATCATGAAAATTAATTCTTCATCATGTAAAACCAATTGCTTTACATTGATTGAAGCCTGTATAATATTCTTGATCTTGTCCATGACATTTATTAATCCAAAAATCCATCTTAATTCCTACTTGCCGCTCACTACTTTCCATTAACTAACTAAACTGTCCATGTCGTCAATCCATGTTCAACAAACTGGTAGCTGCGATGCACACCGCCGAATTTTTCTAATTTTTTGGCCACATTGTATTTTGTATTCGCCGGGCAATAAAAGATCATAAATCCACCGCCGCCTGCCCCCGAAATTTTCCCTCCCGTTGCACCTGCTGATTTTGCTGTTTCATAAATTTCGTCCATAAAATCGTTGCTGATACCGGCGGCCATTTTTCTTTTTTGCTGAAAACCGAAATCCAGGATTTCACCAACTTCATTTAATCGGCCCTTGAGTAATGCTTCTTTCATCATTTGCGCCTGTTGCTTTAACTGGTGCATGGCTTCAATGGATGCTTCTTTTTTTTCAACCACATTGCTGGCCTGCTGTTCAATGATCTTTGCCGACTCACGGCTTTTAGAAGTATAATACAACAGTAAATTATTTTCCAGTTCAAATAAATATTGTTGTTTGATGCGAAGCGGGTTTACGATCACCTTATCCTCGTCGTAGAATTCCATATAATTTACTCCGCCAAATGTTGCAGCATATTGATCCTGCCTGCCACCTGCAAGACCGAGATCTTTTCGCTCTATCTGGTAAGCATAATGCGCCATATCATATTCACCAAGTGGAAGGCGAAGCATTTCAGTAAAGACTCCAATGATGGCTACAACCAGTGTTGACGATGTTCCCAATCCGGAGCCTGCCGGTGCGTCCACAAATGTTGACAAACGGAAATTTTTTGCGGGTATTCCATAGTCCTTTTGAATGCGGTTATAAACACCTTTCAAAAGGATCAGCTTTTCATTTGCAGGTAATTCTTTATTTCCACCGGTAACGATCGGGACAAGACTTTCTTCCTGTTGCTGATCAATCGAATTAAGAACTATTCCTCCTTCTTCCATTGGCTCAATGGTGGCATGAGCATACAGTGAGAGGGTCGCATTCAAAATAGCACCCCCGTACAGATCGCTGTAAGGACTCACGTCTGTTCCACCGCCTGCCAATCCGATTCTTAAAGGAGCTTTACTTCTGTATATCATGACCGCTTATAACGCTGATATATTTATATGATAAATGTGTTGCCACCTCTTGTGCTACTATTAAACTTCCGTTGCCTGCCTGCCGGTAGGCAGGTGTCACTCACTTGTACTGTACCAATTCTATTCAGCTTTTTCGTGAGACGTGAATCGTGAGAGATCACGACTCACGATTCACGTCTCACGAAGCAGACAGTTGTTTTATAGCATTTACCATATTCGCCCAGCTATAATTTTGTTTTTCGTTGCGAAGATGAGGTAAAAAATAATTTTCTCCTAATTGATAAAAATGAACAATCGCATCTGCGATCGATTCAGCATTTGGCTCAGCAACCAACCCCGATTGTTCATGAGGAACAAGCGACGGTAAACCGCCAACATTTGTTACGATTATCGGTTTTTCAAAATGATATGCCAATGGAGTTACCCCGCTTTGCGTTGCGTTCCTGTAAGGCTGTATCACTGCATCAGCAGCGCATAAATAATATTTTACTTCGCTATCAGGAATAAAATGGGTCCTCAATATCAGATCGTCGCGAATGCCAAGTTTATCAATTTGTTCCCGGTAAGGTTTTTCATCTTCATAAAATTCACCGGCAATAAGCAGTTTGACGTTTAAGGTCTTGGGTTTAAGGTTTTTTAAGATGGACATTGCATCTAATAAAAGATCAAGTCCTTTATATTTTCTAATAAAACCGAAAAAAAGAATTATTCTTTCTTCATTGTTAATTTTCAATTTTTCTCTTGCTTCTGATTTCGAAATGATTTCTCCAAAATTATCATACAATGGATGCTGAACTAATTTCACAGGTTTATTGGCCTGGAATTTTTTGAGATCATCCATCACCTTTGAACTCATTGTGATAAATGCATCACAGGGCTTTAAAAAATATTTTGTAAATGCTTTATCGCCCGGTCTGTGTTCATGAGGGATCACATTATCAGCGATGCAAATGATTTTTGTGTAATGATTTTTCTTGACTTTTCTTAGAATTGTTCCCAATGAGGGTCCCATAAAAGGAATCCAGTAACGAACAACAATAATATCTGCTTTTTCCTTTTTCAGACGGTTACCGACCCTGATCCAGTTTATCGGATTAATTGAATTAATAACAGAAAAGATTTTTAACTCTCCTGGCGCAGGCTCATCGCTGTACTGTGTTTTACCTGGAAACAAAAAAGAGGGATATTGTAATGAAAAAGAATAAATGAAGCAATCATCACCCCGATCATTGAATTCTTTTGCTAATCTCTGATCAAAAGCGGCCAATCCACCACGTAAAGGATATGCAGGGCCTATGATAATGATCCTTTGCATTATAATCCCAGCTTTTCTTCAATGAGATAACTATTTCTTCCGGGAGCATTTCGGGAGATCAGTTCAGCCACAAAACCTGTGACAAAAAGTTGAGTACCGATGATCATAGCGAGTATTGCAAAAAAGAAGAGAGGCCGCTGCGTCAAACCTGTTTTATCGAAAAAAAATTTGGAAATGGTGAGATAAAGAAAAATAACAAGACCCAGGAAAAATGCAAACGCTCCCCAGGTGCCAAAAAAATGCATCGGCCGCTTGCCATATTTTCCAACAAAAAGGATCGAGGCAAGGTCTAATCCCCCTGTGATCAGGCGGCGCATTCCGAATTTTGATTTTCCGTATTTTCTCGGGCGGTGTTCTACCACTTTTTCTCCAACTTTTTTAAAGCCCGACCATTTTGCAATCAATGGAATATACCGGTGCATTTCTCCATATACTTCAATGCTTTTTACAACCTTCAGGTTATAGGCTTTCAAACCACAGTTAAAATCGTGGAGGTTTATTTTAGAAACCTTTGTTGTAAACCAATTAAAAAATTTAGAAGGTAAAGTTTTTGAGATAGGATCGTGCCTTGTTTTTTTCCAGCCACTTACAATATCGTATCTGTCTTCTAAGATCATTCGTCGTAATTCCGGGATCTCTTCGGGGCTATCCTGCAGGTCGGCATCCATTGTTATTACAACATCACCCTGTGCTGCACGGAATCCTTCATTCAATGCCGCAGACTTTCCATAATTGCGTTGGAATTTTATGCCCTTGATATTCGGATTTTTTTTACGTTGTTCTTCAACCACCTGCCAGGAGTGATCACTGCTGCCATCATCTACCATTATGATCTCATAAGATAAACGGTTTTCATCAAGCACACGCCGTATCCATTCCGTTAATTCCGGTAATGATTCTGCTTCGTCTAAAAAAGGAATAACAATGGAGATATCCATTATATGCTCATTTGGTCAAGTGGGTTAGCAGGTTTCTTTTTGGTAATGGCAGCACCAATCAGTGAACCAATTACTCCGATCAGCAAATACATAAACAAAGCACCTCCCACCATGATTAACATAAAATGATTAGAAAACCAGTCTACAGCCTGGTCAATTTTGTCATCAGTTAATTTACCCTGGTCCTCCATTCCTTGTCTCATTCCGTCAAGTATTTTCTGCTTGAAGTCAGGAAAAGCAAAGATCACGATAACCAGGCACAGAATTACCAATAATGTAGCGATAGCTGTTGTTTTAAAACCATAGGAGAACAAGTTACCAAAGGTGGGCTCATTATTTTTTGCATTTCCATAAAGATTCACAAAAAGGATAAGTCCGGCTGCCAATAAAAGATAAGCGATCCATCCTAATGTTTTATCCTGGCCTTTCCCGATAAAATTTAGTAATAGCGAATAAATAATCATTACCGCTGCTATAATAATGCCCGCAATAAAATGACTGATAGGCTTTTTCTCTTCCATAAAAAAAAATTTATTGGTTCAAAAATAATTGGTCTTTATTAACTATGCCGATGACTTTTCCCGTCAGCTCTTTTCCAAGGAACGGCGAATTCTTTGATCTGGACCTGATATCAGCGTCTTTTACCGTCCACTTTTGCTTTGGATGAAACAAGGTAAGGCTTGCCTTTTCATTTTCACGAAGGCCCGTGGTTTCTTTTTTAAAAATTCTCCGTGGATTATGCGAAAGTAATTCAATTAATTTTTGTTGCGTTATTCCCGGGAGACAGGTATTGATCACTGCATAAGCGGTTTCCAGACCGATCATTCCATATTTCGCATATTCGAACTCGACAACTTTGCTGTCATATTCGTGCGGCAGGTGATGCGTGGCTATGCAATCTACGATTCCATCCCGGACTGATTCACGCAAGGCATCACGATCCTCCTTTGTTCGTAATGGCGGATTTACTTTCAGGTTGGTATCATAATCCTTCAGATCTTCGTCGCAAAAAAATAAATGGTAGGGAGTTACTGAACAGGTAATTTCTGAATTCTCTTTACCTCTTTGAATGTACTCTATCGACTTTCCTGTACTCAGCCCGGTAAAATGAATTCTTGATTCAGCATATCTTGCCAGTTTTATATCTCTTGCAACTACAAGTTCCTCGGATATTGAAGGCTTACCCGGCAAACCCAACCGGGTGGAAGAGATCCCCTCATTCATTACTCCCTGCGGATTGATGCTTTTATCATCGGGTAATTGTATAACAATGCCATCAAAAGCCTTTACATATTGAAGAGCTTTTAGGAGCAGACCGGGAGATTGAATGGAATTGATCCCATCACCAAAGGCGAGGGCACCGCTCATTTGCATATCATACATTTCAGCTAATTCCTTGCCTTCAGTATTTTTTGTAATGGCGCCGATCGGATAAATAGTTACAGGCAGCGACCTGCTTTTTTGAATAATGTATTCAATGTTGGCCTTATTATGAATAACAGGATTTGTATTTGGGATCACCATCACATCTGTAAATCCGCCGGCAGCCGCAGATTGTGATCCCGTTTCAAGAGTTTCTTTAAACTCATAGCCGGGATCGGCGAAATTGGCGAATACATCCATCCATCCGGGTGATACATGAAGTCCGTCAATATGGATCTCTTTATCGGCCCGCACAGATAAATTCTTACCTATTTGTTTGATAATTCCCTTTTCAATAAAAATATCTGCGATTTGTCCGTTGAAAGAAGAGATGGGATCAACAATGCAAGCCTGCTTAATGAGAATATTCATTAAGGGGCGAAGATAAAGTTTGTTTTTTGATTTGAAAAAATAGCTTAATATATCCTCAAATTGTTAATGCAAGGCTAAGAATTTTGAACCATCACCACCTGTTCCTGTTATCCCGGCATATTGTTTATAAAACAGTATCGAAAAAATTTCAGAGCAATTCTTTATTCAAAGATTGGATTTCGAAGCCAAACCTGCAATAGATGTACAAATTCCGGCTGTTGACAGGATGCCGGGAACATTAATGAATGTGTAAATAAAAACTCTTGCCGTTGTTTACATTTCGCAAACTAAAATTATTTCATACGGGCATGCAGGTCAGCAAGAGCGGGGAATTTGAGAGCGGGATATAAAAACTGCTTATTTTTAATTAAAATTTTAAACTATGACGTTAATAGGATTTTTAGTTCTTCTGCTGATTGCTGCAATATGCGGAGGAATTGGTCAATCGTTGGCAGGTTATAATTTGGGTGGGTGTTTGGTGTCAATAGTTGTTGGTTTTATTGGGGCTTATATTGGTTTATGGATAGCCAGAGAAATGGGCTTTCCCCGTCTTTTTGAGATCACTGTCGATCATAAACCTTTTCCCGTTCTATGGGCAATCATTGGCTCGGCAATATTTACGTTTATTGTGGCACTGTTGCGAAGAGCGTTTACCGGGCGAAATAATTAGTAATTTATTAGCCGTCTTTCCGGTGAACCCTGTGAGAACAAGCTTCAGCTTTTTTTTCGGTTGTGAGTAAGCATGAGCTTATTGTAGTCCGAACTGAAAAATTCTTAAATGATATTTTTTCCCGGTTCGCAACGTTAGCTTATATGCCTTGTGCATGATAACACCTCCCGCGAAAACTGCCGCTGCTATGCCAAGCTGCGTTTTACTTTCAGAAATGGAAAAATTATTTTTAATTAAACCATTTGCAATGTTTAGGACTGCATAACCGGTGGCACTAACCCGGAATACCCAGCCGCTTTTTATCCAATACCAATGCTGATGACCTGCCGATGTTATTATTTGAAATTGCCCGTTTTTATAATCAATAAGAACACCTTTTTTAGGCATTGCATAAACATCAGAAACAGAAAATCCCATGATATTGTAATAGAATGTGTCGGTTCGGAATAAACTATACTTAATCACCTGCGGCCGGATGTAGAATGAGTCGTTCTGAATTTTGGTGATCTCACCCTTTTGCCATTGCTTATCTTTAGTTTGAAAACTGATAGTTGAACCGCTCCAAAAATTTTGAATCAATTTATTTTTTTTCTCAAAAACTAAAATGCTTTGCTGAGAGAGGGTAATCAAAAAAGAAAACAGAAGAAAAGAAATAAGAGTTGGTTTCTTCATGCTTTATAAAAGTATAGGAACAATGCAAGCTGTCTTTACAATGATTTGTTAATGTCAATGTTTAAGCGCATGTGCGGTTGTTGATATGTTAAACACAAGACCCGGCGATATACCAGCAGAAACATACTATTTTTAAAACTCCGAGGAGACCTTTCGGGGAAGATACGGCATCGACTTTCAGATAAACTGAAATCTGTATAATTGCACATCAATGAGTACGACGCTGCTTTTTTTAGTTATCTTATTTTATTTTTCCCTGCTGATCATTATTTCACGTCTTACTTCAAGACAAACCAGGGACAGCACTTTTTTTGATGGCAACAGGGAATCACCCTGGTTCCTGGTTGCTTTTGGCATGGTGGGTTCCGGAATTTCTGCAGTTTCTCTTGTGTCCATTCCGGGCAATGTCGGTAATAATAATCTTTATTATGTCCAGTTTATCCTGGGAACAATTGTGGGCTATCTTTTTATCGCCTTTGTTTTATTACCTATTTTTTATAAACTCAGGCTGGTTTCTATTTATAAATATCTTGATGTTCGTTTTGGGAGCACTACCTATAAAACCGGCTCTTTGTTTTTCCTCGTATCACAATCTTTTGGGGCGGCACTCAGGCTGTTACTTTCTATAAAAATTTTGCAGTATGCTTTCTTTGATAAACTGGGTGTTCCATATTTCCTCACTATTATAGTGGTGCTGGTGATGATATGGCTTTATACCAACAAATCAGGGATCAAAACAATTGTATGGACGGATGCTTTGCAGTCTTTGTTTTTAATAACGGTTATCATTATTTCAATTGTTACCATTAAAAATTCACTGGACCTTTCTGCTTCCGGGATGATTAAAGCCATTTCGCAGCACCGGTATTCAAAACTATTTGACTGGGATTTTCATTCAGGATCTAATTTCTTTAAGCAGTTTATATCCGGCCTGCTTATTACAGTGGCGCTGGTGGGACTCGATCAAAGTATGATGCAAAAAACTCTGACGGTTAAAGATGTAAAAGGTGCCAGGAAAAATGTATTGACCTTCAGCTTTTTTATTGCTTTTGCACAGACACTTTTCCTGGGATTGGGTGTGCTCATGTACCTGTATGCAGAACAAAGAGGAATAAAACTTGCATTTCATAACGGTATATTTATAAACACGGACGATTTCTATCCGTTTCTCACCCTTAATTATTTTGGCAAGATCGGCGCTATAGCATTTTTTATTGCTGTTATTGCCTCGACTTTTGCAAGCATTGATGCCTGCATTACCGCTCTTACAACAGCTTTCAGTTATGATTTCATGAATTTTGAACATCAGCCTCATGGCCAGAGAACCAAAATAAAAAACCGGGTACTGTTAGGTGTCAATGTGGTGATGTTTCTGATAGTAATGTCTTTCTGGAAAAGCCAGGGTGCGATCATCAATACCATTTTTAAAATTGCAGGCTATACCTATGGTCCTATTTTGGGGTTATATTTAACAGGGTTGTTTTCCAGGATCAGTATGAAAGAAAAATGGGTACCGGCAGCCTGTGTTGCAGCAGCAGCTTTTACGTATCTGCTGAATGAGTATTTTATCCGGGTATTTCATTTTGATTTTGGATTTATGAACATTCTTGTGAATGCCATACTAACGATAATTTTTTTATTTATAATCAAAAGAAAAAAAGAATGATGCCGGAAGAAAAACTGCAGATCAGCCTTGTTACAGATGCAGGAGTTTTCAATGACTGTGCCCGGATGATGCAAGCGTCTGATCCCTGGATAACACTTGGGATGAATTATGAGCAATGTCGTTTCGCTTTTGAAGGACCTTGTAAAGAAATTTATGTAGCAGAGTTTGGAAATAAATTAACGGGTTTTGTCATTCTGCAGGTCTGCGGAACTTTTAAAGGATATATTCAAACTATTTGTGTTGATGATAACAGCCGGGGTAGAGGCATAGGGAAACAAATCCTCCGGTTTTGTGAAAGAAGAATACTGGCAATCTCACCGAATATTTTTATCTGTGTATCATCATTCAACAAAGGAGCGATCAAACTTTATTATGAAACAGGATTTAAACTCGTTGGCGAGCTGACAGATTTTGTAAAACAAGGTTTTACAGAATTGCTGCTTCGCAAATCAATTGGCCCCATATTTGGCTACGGAACAAATGAAGAAAAAAGAAATAAATGAAATCAATAGCTATACTATATGGTATGATAAAACAATCACTCTCGTTATTATTGCTACTTTCCTTCGGTGCTCTTGCTGTTGCGGGGCAACAACTAACACAAATTGATAGACAGAAAAAACTGGTTGCTACTGTTGAGAGCATTCTTCAAAACCAGGTTACAAACAACCAGATCCCCGGTGCTGTTATAGAAATCAAAAGTAAAGACAGCGTTATTTGCAGGAAAGCATGGGGATTTGCACAGAAATATGCATACAATAATCAATTGCTCAAACAGCCGGAAACAATGACCTGCGATCACCTTTTTGACATAGCATCCCTGACCAAAGTAATCGGCACTACCACTTCAGTGATGCTGCTTGCTGACAGAGGGCTTATTCATATTGATGATCCTGTTGGTAAATACATACCTGCGTTTAATGCACCGGATAAAAAGATGATCACCATCCGTCACCTTCTCACACATACTGCCGGATTATATGAATGGTACCCGCTTTATTACAGGGCATCAAACAAAAAAGAAACGTATCAACTGATTGGGGAGTTACCCCTGCATTTTCCAATAGGCGAAAAAAGACATTACAGCGACCTGGGTTTTATCATTCTCGGGGAGATCATCGAAACTGTTTCGGGTCAGTCACTGGAGAAGTTTATGAAACAAAATATTTTTTTACCATTGGGAATGCACCATACCAGTTTTAACCCGCTTTTGACAGGTAATCATAAAAATATTGCAGCTACCTCGCAGGGCAACCCTTATGAAAAGAGAATGGTGTATGACAGTACACTGGGTTTTGTTTTCAAAGAAATAAACCCTCTGCAGTGGAATGGCTGGCGCAGCTATACTTTAAGAGGTGAGGTAAATGATGGGAATGCCTGGTATGCCTGTGGCGGAGTCGACGGAGCAGCCGGTTTGTTTTCAACAGTTGATGATCTTCAAAAACTGGTGGATATGCTGATGAATAAAGGAAAAATAGGATCAGGTCAGTTTCTATCTGAAAAAACAATTGAATTATTTTTAACTAAAGACAAATTTAATAACGGGCTTGGCTGGATGATGGATCCTGAAAATTCATTTATGAAAAATGGACCCGAGGGCAGTTTTGGTCACACAGGATTTACGGGTACCAGCATTGCGGTTATTCCTCAATACAAAATATCAGTCATATTACTGGTGAACCGCCAGAACATGGGTTTATTGAACAACAAAGAGTATTACGATCTGAACCCGGT
>JBIOGV010000041.1:0-18912 GCA_044448365.1 Chitinophagales bacterium | reverse complement strand
TTATTCCCAATTACAAATAATAAAATTGTTGTGTGTAACCCTATTTTGACACTCCACATTTCATAAAACGACGACTTAAAGTTCAAAATTCTTACAAGCCCCACGCACATTGCAGCATACGGCTGGCAGTCTTCAATTCAACATTCTGTATTCATTCGGAGTTTGTCCCACACGTTGTTTGAACAATCGTGTAAAATGCTGTGGATATTTGAATCCAAGCTCATAGGCAATTTGACTTACTGATTTGCTCTGATCAAATATTCTTTCCTTGGCCTCATCAATAACTTTAGCTTGAATGTACTCCTGCGCTGTCTTGCCAGTTTCCTTTTTTATCAAATCGCCAAAGTAGCCGGCTGATAAATTTATCTCCTTTGCGCAATAAGCCACAGACGGCAATCCTATTGTTTTCGGCTTATCAGATTGAAAATATTGACTCAATAAGCTTTCGAAGTTTTCCAAGATGCCTTTATGTACTTTATCCCGAATAATGAATTGACGATCGTAAAAACGAACGCAGTAGTTCAGGAACAACTCGATGTTGGAAACAATCAACCTTTTACTGTGATTATCTATTGCATGTTCCAACTCATATTCAATTTTTGAAAAACAATCTAAAACAATCTTCCTTTCACGCTCGGACAAGTGAAGTGCTTCGTTCGATTGATATTCAAAAAAAGTATAGTCTTGAATATGTCGCCCGAGAGCTGTGCCATGAATTAGGTCAGGATGAAATACCAGCGCATAACCTTTGGGCTGATAAGTTTCACCATTGCTATTCACTCCTGCCACTTGTCCTGGAGCAAGGAATACTAATGTCCCTTCCTGGTAATCATAAGTATGGCGCCCATATACTAAATCTCCGCATTTTACCTCTTTTAAGAAAATCGTGTAAAAACCGAAATACATTTTCGAACCCTGGCGAGGACTTGCTTTTGATAAGTCAACAACACTCACAAGCGGGTGGAGCGTTTCGTTATTGTTGAAGGTGTTGTAATCATTGATTGTTTCGAATCGACGCATATTGTCCATAACCCAAGTGTTTGAACAAATCAAAACTACCGCTTTATTTGTCGATTGATTAATCGCCATCCCGAAATCAGCAATATTGGTAGATAAATCCGTAATCTATATACCATGCGGGCGGAAAAATGCCGAGACCTTTGCTCCATAAAGGAAGATAATTGTGAAAAATGTAAAATTGAATAACGGTGTTGAAATGCCCATCTTAGGATTTGGTGTTTTCCAGGTAAAGGATTTAGATGAATGCGAAAGAAGCGTTGTAGATGCTATTCAAACCGGCTATCGGTTGATTGATACAGCTCAATCTTACGAAAACGAAGAAGCGGTTGGCAAAGCAATAAAAAGAAGTGGTGTGGCAAGAGCGGATTTGTTTGTAACGACGAAACTTTGGATACAGAGCAATGGTTATGAAGGAACGAAGAAAGCTTTTGAAAATTCGCTGAAACGTTTGCAATTAGATTATCTCGATTTATTTCTCATTCATCAGCCTTTCGGAGATGTGTATGGTGAATGGAGAGCGATGCAGGAATTATACAAAGAAGGTAAAGCGAGAGCAATAGGTGTAAGCAATTTTCAACCCGACAGGTTGATTGATTTAATTATTCACAACGATATTATTCCAGCGATTAATCAAATTGAAACTCATCCGTTTCACCAACAAATTGAAACGCAAAAATTCTTGCGAGATAATAATGTGCAAATAGAAAGTTGGGGACCATTTGCCGAAGGAAAAAAAATCTCTTTCATAATGAATTGCTCGCTTCAATTGGCAAGAAATATAATAAATCAATTGCGCAAGTTGTCATTCGCTGGCTTACGCAACGAGGAGTGGTTGCCATTCCTAAATCAGTTCGCAAAGAAAGAATGCTAGAAAATTTCAATAGCCTGGATTTTAACCTAAGTGCCGAAGATATGGATGCGATCAAAACATTAGACACAAATGCAAGTCTGTTCTTCGACCACCGTGACCCTGCAATGGTAAAATGGTTCGGAGAAAGAAAACTAAATGATTAGTTCACTTTAAAAATAAAATTATGAAAGCATCACTTATCGGACTGTTTCTATTAATAATGAGTGCGCAATCGTCCTACGCACAGCCAACCGAAACAATTCAAACTGCAAAAAACAATACACCTGAACAACAGGAAATCATTAACCTTTCAAAACAGAAATGGAATTGGATGGCTGACAAAAATGTTGATTCTTTGAATGTGCTATTTGATGACAAATCTATGTTTATTCACATGGGAGGAAGCTGGGGAAAAAGCCAGGAACTGGCTACCATTAAAAGTGGTGGAATTTGGTATAAGAAAGCCGAGGTTTATTCGGTTATAGTAAATATGTTTGGTAACACTGCTATCCTGTTAAATGATATTGATTTGGAAGCAGTGGTGGGTGGAAATACCGTTACAAATCCTTTTATGGTGACCGAGGTATATATCAAAGAAAACGATAAATGGAAGATGGGGTCACTTACTTTCTCGCACCTGCTTAGGCCAGTTAAAATGAATAACAATAATAGTAACCAGTAGCAGCATTGAGATAGTGAATAATATATCTTAAGCAACTACGAATGACTTGTGGAAATGAAAAGCCCAATATTTATTTTACTCATCATTGGTTTGTGCATATCGTTCGGCTGCTCAAATGCCCAATCCATGTCGTCAAAAAAAATATTGATCGTGTATTTGTCCCGAACAAACAATACAAAAGCAATTGGAGAAATCATTCAGAAAAATGTAGGAGGAACATTAGTAGCACTTGAATTGCAAAAACCATATCCGGAAAATTATAAAGCAACAGTTCAACAAGTCGTTGATGAAAATGCAAGCGGTTATTTACCTCCGTTAAAAACAAAAATAGATAGCATCGAAAAATATGATGTTGTATTTGTTGGCTTTCCTACCTGGGATATGAAGATGCCACCGCCGGTGAAAAGCTTCTTACACCAGTACGACCTTAGCGGAAAAACAGTAATACCTTTTAATACAAATGCAGGCTATGGAGTAGGAAGTGGTTTTGAAACCGTAAAGGAACTTTGTCCGAACAGTAAGGTGTTAGAAGGATTTTCTATTACAGGCGGAGTAGAAAGAGATGGGGTATATCTTGTTATCAAAGGAGAAAAAGCAAAGGAGGCAGAAGCTGAGGTGAAAAAATGGTTGCGAAAAATAAAAGTTATAGAATAGATAAAAACTACTTTTATTTAACACTCGTAGCCGATTCTGGGAAGAACAAATGTTTAGACTAACTAAAAAAGTTTACTAATGGGAAAAAGAGTGATTCAGGAATATTTGACTTTCTCAATTTTTTGGTTGGATGAGATAAGTGCAAATGATTTTATGTTTCTACCTTTAAGTTGTATTTAAAATTGTCTTGAAAGTTACCACCACTACCGCTCTTCTATGAATAATTAATAGTAAGTAATAAGACTCAAACCGATTTATGATTAAGGTATTGACGATCTCTGT
Organism: Chitinophagales bacterium; assembly: GCA_044448365.1. Taxonomy (GTDB): domain Bacteria; phylum Bacteroidota; class Bacteroidia; order Chitinophagales; family Chitinophagaceae; genus VBAU01. The sequence continues at coordinate 15,424 of JBIOGV010000041.1, read as the reverse complement.
AATAATTGGTGAGATTTTTCTTCTTAGCAGTTTTATTCCCCATCAAGATTTGGAAGAAAGTATTAAAAGAGGAAAGGAAGTTTATGTCTTGAACTGTCAGAATTGTCACATGGAAGATGGGAATGGAACACCGGAGATCAACCCTCCGCTGGCCGATGCTGATTATTTAAAAAAACCAGCTGACACTTTGATTGAAGTCATTCTCAACGGTCAATCGGGTGAGGTTGTAGTGAATGGTCAAAAATATAATATTATGATGCGTGCCCAGGAATATTTAACCGATATTCAAATTGCTGATGTGCTCAATTATGTTCGCAACAGTTGGGGAAATAAAATACCTGGAGCTATCGCTCCGGAAATGGTGAAGCCACTTAGAAAATGATTCATAAATAATCGAAAACCTTAAAAAATCATTGCGATGGCTATTTATAATTTAAAAATTAACGGAGAAACGAAACAGGTGGATGTTGATCCAACAACTCCCATGCTTTGGGTTTTAAGAGAGCATCTTAATATGCCGGGTACAAAGTATGGTTGTGGTATTGCAATGTGCGGCGCATGCACTGTCCACCTGAATGGAAATGCAGTTCGGTCCTGTCAACTGCCGGTTTCATCAATTGGAGACAAAGAGATCACAACGATCGAGGGTCTTTCAGTAAATGGTGACCATCCTGTTCAAAAAGCCTGGCTTGAGCATGATGTAGCGCAGTGTGGTTATTGTCAGACGGGTCAGATCATGACTGCTGTTGCATTGCTGCGAACCAATCCCAATCCAACTGATGCACAAATTGAAGCTACGATGACTGGTAATATTTGCAGATGTGGTACATATTTACGTATAAAGGATGCTATCAAATCCGCGGCAAAGCAGAAATAGATATGTCGGTGGAAACACAATTATTCTTTAAAAAAACATTGAAAAATGGAAAAGATCAAAAATACGCATAGCAGGCGTTCATTTCTAAAGTCAACAATGCTTGCAGGCGGTGGCCTTATAATCAGTTTTAAATTGTTTCCTGAGTTTCGGCCTGGTGGTGATACAAATGGAGTTGATCTTCCGGAACAATGGAATGAAATAAATGGCTATGTCAAAATCACTCCGGATAACATCATAAAAATCATCTGTCCCAATCCGGAATTTGGGCAAAATGTGATGACTTCACTCCCGATGATCGTAGCCGAAGAGTTGGAGGTAGACTGGCAAAAAGTAGTGGTAGAAATGGGGCCGCACGACAATGTGAAATATGGGCCGCAATTTCTTGGCGGAAGCAATTCAACGAGGATGTATTGGAGACCACTGCGCCAAGCAGGGGCGGCAGCCCGCCACATGTTGATAGAGGCCGCAGCCCAAACCTGGTGTGTACCTTTGGAAGAAGTGACAACAAAGGCAGGGGTGCTTTATCATGAAAAAAGCGGTAAATCAGGAAAGTATGGCGACTTTGCATCGAAAGCTTCGGGCATTCCCATACCCCAGGGGGTAAAACTAAAGGATGTAAAAGATTTTGATATCGTACGACATTCGCAGAAAAATGTGGAGGGTTTGAATATCGTAACCGGTAAACCCCTTTTTGGATTGGATTATACACATGAAGGAATGCTGATTGCCATGATTGAACATCCGCCTGCCTTTGGAATGAAACTTAAATCTTTTGATGCATCTCAAACCTTGAAAATGCCAGGCATCAAAGATGTTTTTAGCCTTCAATTGTATCCAGATGGTTTTGAGCAGGGTGGTTTCGATACACGAACATTCAATGATTTGCTGGTAGTTGTGGGCAATACTACCTGGGAAGTTATGAACGCAAGGGAAAAATTGAATGTTCAATGGGAACCCATTACTGAAACTAAAGAACCGCACAACATGTTTGGTCGCAAACAGGAAGTCATCGTACCTGCTGGTTTAGAGAGTTCGGAGTCACAGTATAAAAAAATGCAGGAGAGGGCTAAAGAGCCGGCCACAGTCTTACGAAAAGATGGTGACCCGGAAACGGCATTTAAAAATGCGGCCCAGATTATAGAACGCACTTACAATGCTCCGTTCTTGGCACATAATTGTATGGAACCTATTAATTTCTTCGCCCATGTTACAGATGAAAAAGCCTTGTTGGTGGGGCCTTTGCAAGCACCCGGCTGGATAGAACCTACATTATCAAAAATTTTAAATCTGCCAGCCGAAAAAATTGAAATTCAAATGACCCGGATGGGTGGAGGTTTTGGCCTCAGAGCATATGGACATTACCTTACAGAAGCGGCTCTTATCTCTAAAAAAGTAAAAGCTCCTGTTAAACTTGTATACACCCGGGAAGATGATATGACCTATGGTATCTATCGCCCGATGTACACAGCTACTTATCGTGCAGCATTGGATGCAAATAAGAATTTGATTGCATTTCATGTAAAGGGCGGCGGCATTCCTGAACATGCCGTTCATGCAAACAGGTTTCCTGCAGGTGCAGTTGATAATTATCTTGCTGAAGGATGGGAGATAGCATCCAATATTACCGTTGGTGCATTCAGGGCACCTGGATCAAACTTCAATGCAGCCGCAGAGCAATCATTTTTAGATGAATTAGCAGAAGCAATGCGAAAGGATCCAATTGACTTCAGATTAGAACTTTTAAAACGAGCCAAAGAGAATCCGGTGGGCAGCAACAATGATTATAATGTTGACAGGTACGCCGGAGTATTGAATCTGGTCAAAGAAAAATCAGGATGGAATGATCCGGAAAATAAAAAATACAGTCGGGGAGTTGCTGCTTATTTCTGTCACAATTCGTATGCTGCACACGTGGTGGACATGATAAAGAGAGATGGGCAGCCTTATGTTGAAAGGGTTTTCAGTGTAATTGATTGTGGAATTGTAGTAAATCCCGATGCGGCAACTAATATGGTCCAGGGTGCAGTAGTGGATGGAATTGGAAATGCATTGTACGGAGGATTAACTCATAAAGATGGTGTACCCGAACAAAATAATTTTAACCGGTACAGGATAATTCGTTTCCGGGAAGCGCCAAAAAAGATCGAAGTTCATTTTGTAGAAAATGATATTGATCCTACAGGATTGGGCGAACCACCTTTTCCCCCCGTTTTTGCAGCGGTGGCGAATGCATTATATAAAAACATGGGTAAGCGATTTTATAATCAGCCTTATAACAATGATGTCATTACTAAAAAAGCTTTTTAAAATTAGAATATCATTTAAATCTGGTTAGCAAAACAAACTGAAGTTACACGGTTAACTCAACAAGCAATAAAGGAAAAAAGAAGGGGTACACACAACAAGGTATTGCCAAAATGCAGTCTGACGGAATTCTATTTCCTGCATTTTGGCAATACCTGAATGATTGCTGTCCTTAATATTGGGCATTGGATGAGCGATGATAGTTTCTTTCTGCATCCCGTATAGCCGCATCACGTTCTGATTTCAACTGGCGAACCTCTTTCTTTCTTTCACTTCTGGATAAGCTTTTATCGTGTCTTGCAGACCATATCCTGTCCCGGTAATCAGCACGTATGTCTTCAATCTTCAATCCTAATCTTGAAGGCCTGGCATAGTATGGATAGCCAAGAGGATAACCCCAATAGCCGTAACCATAAGGGTTATACCAGGGATAAAAACCAGCTCCCACACCTACTATGACCCTCGTTCTGGGTCTGTAAAAATGTCCGCCTCCATATTTAACTTGTGCTGATGCACTCATCACTATTATCATTGACAATAATATTACAAATAGCTTTTTCATAATTCACGATTTTTAGCTATAGACTGCAAAAAACAGACAAGGTAAAATCACAGGAATATAAATAACTATTCACTAACATTTATGTTACCTGGTCGTCAGAAAAGCGGATGGAAAATTACCTTAACATGACATTATTTTCTTTCTTCTGAATCACAAAAAGAGCTCTCAACTGTATTGATCAGATAATCCCAGAACTGGCTGCAACCTGGTTCTATAGTAATTCAATGGCTTGTTGCACAATTATTTTCTTTGTTAATTTTATCCTGTCTTTCCCCATATGTGGAAAAACTTTTTAATAAGTTTCTTAAAACTGTAACGATATTGAATGACAATTGAAAAAGGAAGTAACCGCATTACAGATTTAAGTATGGAAGAATCAAAAGAAATATCGGCGCTGTTCCATTTAATTGACGACCCTGATGAAGAAGTTTTTGATGCCGTAAGTAAAAAGATCGTTGATTATGGGAAGCCAATTATCCCAAACCTGGAACATCTATGGGAAACTTCTCCGAGTGAGGAAACTCAAACAAGGATTGAACTCCTGATTCATCGTCTTCATTACCGTGATCTTACTCAGGATTTTCATGAATGGAGTGTTTCGGGCCATCATGACCTGATGCTGGGGGCATTGCTGGTTGGCAAATTTCTATACCCGGAACTTTCGACCACGCTGGTGCTGCAGGAAATTGAAAAGGTGCGCCGGAACATCTGGCTTGAATTAAACAACTATCTGACTCCGCTTGAACAAATCAATATTGTAACCAGCATCTTATACAGCTACTACGGGTTAAAGGGCAGTGAAACGAATTATCAGCAGGCAAATGAATTTTTATTGCACAAAGTTTTAGAAGCGAAACACGGCAACCAGATCAGTAATGGAATTTTGTACCTGGTGCTTTGCGAACTTCTTGATATTCCTGTAAAGGCAATTAATGTACCTAAACAATTTGTGATCGCATATTTTAAACCCGGTTACTCGGAAGAAAGTCTTCCCAACCCGCTTGGGAAAATTGAATTTTTTATTGACCCCACTTCGGGACAGGCGTTTACTCACAAAGATGTAGAGAATTATTTCAAAATTATCTCAATACCTTCTGCTTGCACTTTCTTCAAACAACAAACAAATAAGCGAATCATACAACAACTACTTGAAGAATTGGGTAAATGTTTTGATGATGATAAGAGCCGCTATAAGCAAACAGAGTTAAATGAACTGTCAAAGCTTTTGGATTAGTTCCCCCGCTTCCTTTATTTTTGCACGACTTTTAAATAATCTTTTCTCTACTTTTTAATATGAGTAAAAATACAAATCATGATAATATTTTCAGCCAGCCTCAAAAGGCCACTGATTTTAAATTTGGCCAAACGGTAGTTTCTGTTTTTGATGATATGGTTGTCCGTTCTGTTCCCTTTTATCCGGAGATACAAAGAATGATGACAGAAATAGCTGCTGATTTTGCCATGCCTGGTACCTGTATTTATGATCTCGGCTGTTCAACCGGAACAACATTGATTAACCTGGATAAGGTTTTAACTCCTGATATTAGTTTTGTTGGTATTGACGATAGTGAGGAAATGCTGAAAAAATGCAGAGCTAATTTTGAATCTGAAAATGTAAATAGAGAATTTGAATTGAAAAGAGTTGACCTGAACCAGGGAGTAGAGATTGACAATGCTTCTGTAGTTATTATGTGCCTCACATTACAATTCATTCGTCCTCTTCACAGGGAAAAATTGTTGAAAGAAATTTTTAAGCAGATGAATGACAATTCGTGTTTCATTCTTATTGAAAAGGTCCTGGGCGAGGATTCATTATTTAATCGCCTGTTTATTGATTACTATTACGATTTCAAACGCAGGAATCATTATAATGAAATGGAGATAGCTCAGAAACGGGAAGCACTTGAAAATGTATTAATCCCCTATAAACTGCTGGAGAACCGTGAACTTTTATTAAATACAGGTTTCCGTTACGTAGATACATTTTTTAAATGGTACAACTTCAGCGGAATGATCGCGGTAAAATAAGTTCAGAGCCTATAGCCAGGAGTTCAGAGTCGTCAACCTGGATCCTGTTTAACTCTCAACTCGGAATTATGAACTCAGAAATATGATCAAGCTTGGAAATTTTTTATTTCGCAATCGTAACGGAATTTTTCCACTTTTTTATTTGATGTTGTTTATTCCTTCACGGGAAGTATTTTCCAATCCAACTACTTCCATGATCATTGGATTTAGTATTACAATCATCGGGCAATTTGTAAGGGTGATGACCATTGGACTGGTTTATATTATTCGTGGCGGAAAAGAAAGAAGATTGTATGCCGAAGATCTTGTCACAACTGGTATTTTTGCCCATTGCCGAAACCCGTTGTATGTTGGAAATATCCTGATAGTGGTTGGATTGGGAATCGCATCCAATTCCCTTCTTTTTATGGCCGTCTTTACTCCTGTATTTTTATTTTTCTGGCAAGCGATCGTTATAGCTGAAGAAAATTATCTTCAAAATAAATTTGGTGAGCAATACGACGAATATTGCAGAAGGGCCGATCGTTGGCTGATCAATTTTAAAGGTCTTGGAAAAACTATACACGGTATGCAGTTCAATTGGAAAAGAGTGATCATTCGTGAATACAGCTCAACTTATGTCTGGCTGACAGGCGCTGCATTGATCGTAATGAAACATTTTTACTTTCATAAAGAGCAATTTGACTTTCATAAAAATCTTATCTTCTTTATTTCTGCTCTTGCCGGCTTACTGATCCTTTATTTAGTTGCCCGGTATCTGAAGAAGACGGAAAAGTTGGTGAGTGACTAACGTCAAACGTGAGACGTGAATCGTGAAAAAATCTCACGATTGACGTTTCGCGTCTCACGATTAAATGCTTAAACTCCATCCTTCCCTGTACTGCCTCTTTACAAACTGGTTGGCATCATCAAAATTTGTGATCTTCATATTTCGTGAATCCCAGAGTAGTTTTTTTCGACCTTCGTATTTTTTATTTTCTTTCATCAAATAACTGCGGATAGCCAGGTTACTAATCAAAATACTTTCTGTAAACGGACCTGCATATTCGAATGGCGAACTTGTTTTTGCATTTCCATACCCTGCAATACAGGCATTCACCCACTGGATATAATGACCTTCAGGCACACGGGCAATGGTTTCTTTCGGCAAGGAAACCTGGGCCATTAATTTTGTTGGTAATAACCTTGGATTATCCCCATAACAGTCCAGTAATAATTTTCCTTTTGTTCCTTGCAATAATACACCTCCATCCCAATTGCCAAAAGCTTCTTCGGGTAACAATTCATCGGGGCGCTGAGGTAATAATCCACCATCAAACCATGAAACTTTTATAGTTCCATTTCCGTCGGTACGTGGATAATTCAAATGAATGATGGAAGAAGGCGGACAAGCATCGGTATTTTGTGTATCATCCCACATTTCTTTATAAATAGTAGCCACGCTGCATTCTACCGAATCAGGATAAAGAATCGGAAGCATTCTGTATATCGGATCCATGATATGGCAGGCCATGTCACCAAGAGCACCGGTTCCAAAAGCCCACCACCCTCTCCAATTGAAGGGCAAATAAGCAGGATTGTAATCAATGTATTTTGCCGTGCCTAACCAAAGATCCCAATTCAATTCGGAAGGAATCTCAAACTTCCCCGTAGGTGTTGGAATGCCTTGTGGCCAAACAGGACGGTTTGTCCATGCATAAGCAGTATGTACATCACCGATCAATCCTGCATCATAAATTTCTTTTGCACGACGAACTCCTTCACCCGAGCCTCCCTGGTTACCCATTTGAGTAACCACTTTGTATTTCTTAGCGGCTTCAGTAAGTGTTCTTGCTTCATAAATATCATGCGTCAATGGTTTTTGTGTATATACATGTTTACCGAGTTGCATGGCAGCAAGAGTAGCTACAGCATGCGTATGATCCGGAGTTGAAACAGAGCAGGCATCAATATTATTTTTTTCCCTGCTTAGCATTTCAGGAAAGTCTTTGTAATAATTTGCCTTTGGAAATCTTTTACGTGACTTTTCAGCTTGCCTGTCATCAACATCTGCCATAGCTACAATATTCACGTTTGGACTTTTAGAAAACTCACTCAGATCGCTTTCTCCCTTTCCCCCGGCGCCGATGCCTGCAATATTTAATTTATCACTGGGTGCAATAAATCCACGACCCAAAACATGCCTGGGTACAATAAAAAAACCTGCACCTGCCAAAGAAGCATTCTTAATAAATTTTCTTCTTGAAAATTTATCTCCTGTGTTATTGGTCATAATCAAATTTTTTTTAGCGATGTAATCAAAAAAAGGTCAATGAAATAAAATTAAAGTTCCAGTTTCCAGTCGCTCCTGTAGGTTCTTTTTACAAACTGATTTGCCGCATCAAAATTGGTGATCTTCATATTTACCCCATCCCATAACAATTTTTTTCTCCCGGGGTAAAAAGCATTTCCCTTAGCATCCTTTTCGCTGTAGTTATAACTGCGGACAGCAAGATTTCCCATCAGTACTGTTTCCGCCAGCGGACCAGATTGATCAAATGATGAACTGGTATAAGCGCCGAAACCTTGTTTGCAGGCATTTGTCCATTGTGTTTGATGGCCCTCTGATCCCCTTTCTACAAAAGGCTTTGTGGGCGCAGGGAATTTTGCATCTTTCATTTTTGATGTTGGAAGCAGGGTAGCATTTCTTCCAAATAAACCTCCCATCAATTTACCTTTCGTCCCTTCAAAAATAATTCCCCCACTGTCTTCTCCCATAGCTTCATCAGGCAAAAGTTCATCCGGCCGTCCGGGTTTAATTCCGCCATCATACCAGATCAATTGAACAGGCACCATCTTATCTCTTGCAGGAAAATGAATATGAATTTTTGCAGAAGGCGGATAGCTATCGGTATAAACCGCTTCCTGGAAAAATCCGGTCCATACTCCACCAACACTGCACTCAACTGCAATTGGATAACCAAGTTTAAGCGCCCTGTAAGGAACATCAATAAAATGACATCCCATATCTCCAAGAGAACCGGTTCCAAAATCAACCCAGCCACGCCAGGTTGCCGGAAGATAGGTTGGATTAAAATCCCGCTGCGGAGCAGTTCCTAACCATAATTCCCAATCTAACTCTTTCGGCACATCAAATTTGCCGATGGGAGTTGCGATCCCCTGCGGCCACACCGGGCGGTTTGTCCAAACATGCACGGTGTGCACATCTCCGATCAATCCACCTTGTATCCATGCCTCTACTTCCCTTGTATCATCACCACTGCTGCCCTGGTTGCCCATTTGAGTAATTACTTTATATTTTTTTGCGGCCTGTGTCAATATTCTTGCTTCATAGATATCATGGGTTAAAGGTTTTTCACAATACACATGCTTACCCATTTGCATCGCCGCCATTGAAATCACTGCATGCATATGATCAGGAGTCGTTACAATTACAGCATCGATGTTCTTTGCTTCCTTATCCAGGAGTTGTCGATAGTCTTTATAATAAGGAGCGTTTGGCCATTTTTGTCTTGCCTTTACTGACATGCGATCATCTACATCGCATAATGCGGCAATATTTTCCGCACCCTCGTTAAACGCATATGGTAAATTGACCTCAGCCTTGCCACCACAACCAATTCCGGCAATATTCAATTTATCGCTTGGAGCAATAAATCCACGACCCAAAACATACCGCGGCACAATAAAAAAACTTCCGGCTACAATGGACGTGTCTTTGATGAATTGTCGGCGTGAAAAATTCTTAATCTTGTTCGATTTGTTCATACGGCTAAAATTTCTTTAAGATAAGGCAAAGAGAAAAAGGAATAAAATATAATTTCAGATTCTAATTTTTCCGGATAAATAACGATGAGAACGTATCGCTATGCTCAATTCCGACCGGATCAACTTACAAGAGTTCAATAATAATTCTATTACTGGCTACATAATGCTCACGCGTTATATTTGCTGCTGGAATAAAATATAAATGGCAGAAATAAAAAATCGTTCAGCGTATTTTGAGTACTTCATCGATAATAAATATGATGCGGGAATTATTTTGACCGGCACCGAAGTAAAATCTCTTCGCGAAGGAAAGGCAAGTTTTAATGATAGCTATTGTTATATTAATAAAGGAGAGGTCTGGATAAAAAATTTGCATATTGCCGAATATTCGCATGGTTCGGCAAATAATCATGATCCCATACGCGAACGAAAATTACTGTTGCAAAAACGTGAGATCAGGAAAATTGAATCAAAATTGAAAGAAAAAGGGTATACACTGATCCCGCTGCGCATTTATTTTAGTGAAAAAAGATTGGCCAAAATGGAGATCGGCCTGGGCAAAGGGAAAAAAGTTTATGACAAACGGGAAACAATAAAACAAAGAGACACAGAACGGGAAATGAAGCGATGGCTGAAATAAGTTTATACCATAAACGTTTAAAATTGAAGCATGATTTTTGCTTCTTCAATGAATCTATGAAAAAATCCGTCTTATTCGTCTTTATCCTTATCTCACATCACACATTTTCACAAACAGTTTCAGGTTATTGGTATGGCACTGCCAATGTGAAATCAAGCAGTTCCACGAATAATTATCTTGTTGAATTAATTATTCATCAAAATAAGACAGCGGTGCAGGGCATCATCAATTATTATTTCAAAAGAAGTTTTCGCAGCATAAAAATAAATGGCAACTATGATTCCCGTACCAGGCAATTAACCCTGTTCAATATACCGCTTACCTATCATGAATCACTGGAAGATATGGAAATAGATTGCATTATGGATTTTGCCGCTACTTTAAGAGTGGCAAAGACGGGTTCCAACCTGATCGGTACTTTCATGGGCAAGCCCGGTTACAGGTATAGCTGCGTGGATGTAAATTTTAACCTGAGGCTCGATGCTGATATCAGTAAAGAAGATTCTATTTTACAGGCTATAAAAATTTATAAAGAAACCAACCAGGTTTGGAAACCGAATTACCAGGATACACTGGTTGCCGTAAATATTATTCCCCGCAAAGTTGAAAATTATGTGATCAATGCTGAATACAAACAAAGAGAAAATGTGGTATCAAAAGAAATCACCGTAGATTCAGATTCAGTGAATGTGGACTTTTATGATAATGGAGAGGTGGATGGTGATTCAATTTCTATTTTCTATAATAATAAATTAATTGCATTCAACCGTATACTTGGTACAAAGGCCGTGCATTTTCGCGTTGGCCTGGATACTACCAAAGAAGTGAACGAGATCAGTATGTTTGCTGATAATCTGGGAAGCATTCCTCCGAATACTGCTTTGATGGTTGTTTCCGATGGGAAAAAGCGGTATGAAATTTCAATGAGCAGCGATCTTAAGCAAAATGCTACGTTGAAGATCAGGCGAAGAAAAAAATAACATCGCTGATTTCACTTCTCATATTTAAGAATAACTCCCCCGCTCCCGCATGCCCATCCATGATTGGCATCTGTGAAATGGATTTCGTAAAAGATTATTCCGGGAACCGTAGCTTCCTTTGTCCAGGTTGATCCGCCGTTGACAGTTTTCAGGATATATTGGCCGTCCGTTACATACCCGATATTATCATTTAGAAAGTGCAGATCATGGTAAGTATCCGAAGTGGCTGAATAAATTTTATTCCAGGTTGAACCGCCATCAGTAGTCGCGGCAATAATATTCAAATCAGATATGAACCCATGGGATGTGTTCGTAAAAAAAACGACCCCTGCCTGGGACACATTGACCTGGTTCCCTTCGTTAACAAGCTGCCAGGTTAACCCGCTATCCGTCGTGTTGTATAAACCATCTGTCCGGATGACCCAACCCGTCTGCTCATTCAAAAAATAAAGTGTTTGATAATTTCCCTGATTGGGAAACTCATATATTTTCGCCCAGTGTAACCCGGCGTCATTGGTTTCCCAGATGCTTTTACCAGCGGCATAAGCTGTCAGGGAGTCGACAAAAAAAACATCGCTGATTAAAACATCAGAAACGGCTATGGTATTAAAACCAACTCCAGCGTCCTGAGTTGAAATTATCGTATTGGGGTGCGCTGCAAAGGCCGCATTTGTCTCACTTCCCATTCCCATATTGATAATATTTGTACCTCCGGAAAAGATTTTAGTCCATGTAGTGCCCCCGTTAATTGATTTATAAATACTCGAACTAGTCATTGCAAAACCCGTGTTGTTCATGAAAAAAATATCCACGAAAACCGGGGAATCGCTCAAAACCGTTTTACTCCAACCAGCGGCAAGTGTATCTTTTGGAGTTGTGATCATCGTATCAACAGGCGGAGGCGGTGGAGTGGTAGAAATCGAATTAGTTTTCTTGCAGGAAAAAATAATAATTGATAAAAGAACAGATCCAAACAAAAGTTTAAGGTTCATGTTTCTAAAGTATGCCGGCAAAATACGTCTTAAAAAGCACTTAGACAATGAGATCCGCCTGTCTGTAAATTTGTGAGATGTTTAATAAAAGTAATACTTTTTTATAAAGTAATACTATACTATATTTGTACTACAAAAATAAAATGTATGGAAACATCGGTTTTAACTACTAAAGGACAGTTACTCATTCCAAAAAGAATTCGTAATAAGTATGGAATTAAAGCAGGGGTGAAAGTGGCTTTTATAGAAACGGAAGAAGGACTAATGATAAAGCCCATGGACCATTCCTATTTCGAGCAATTTGCAGGAATGTTTAAAGAATCTATGCCTTCCACGCAGGAATTTCTGAAAATGAAAAAAGAAGAAATTGAACTTGAAGAGAAGAAAATAAATAGAGTGTTTAAATCAAAAAAGAATGGTAAATGAAAAAAATTGTGTTTGATAGTTTTGCGTTGATTGCTTTTTTTAGAAAAGAAGCCGGATATGAATTAGTAAGGGACTTGCTAGTAAAAATATCTAACGATGAATCGGAAGGGTATATGACCACAGTAAATATTGGAGAGATATATTACATGATCTGCAGAAAGAGTAATTCAAAAAATGCAGAAGAAGCAATATATGCTTTGTTGCATTTTCCCATTCAAATTATAGAAGCTGATTTGAAACTTACGTTAGAGGCAGCCAAACTAAAAGCAAAGTATTCCTTTTCTTTTGCTGATGCATTTGCTGCTTCACTAACTATTAATAAGAAGGCGACGTTGATAACAGGTGATAAAGAGTTTGAAGCGTTAGATGGTGAAACAAATTTTAAAGTGAAATATTTATAATTATAGTCTATTCAAACAACTCCGGCTGCTGATTTATTTTTCCTTTTACCCATTCCATTTCCACACTCTTACTGTAGTCTACAAGTTTAGCCCCGGCCGCTTTCCAACCCATCACCTCCACTACTTTTTCTAATTTAAATTTTGCTTTCCGAATTTGTGAGCCCCTGCCCTGTTGTACGGCGAGGATCGGCTCGACATCTGTAGTTACAACCTCTAACCTGTTTTCTTTTCCCTCCTTAATAAAGAAAAATTTATTATGCAGAGTAGTTGTTTCAATTTTGAAACGCTTTACATTGTATTGTTTCTTTTCATCATCAAGATAAACAGCGGTGATTATTTTCTCAGGATTGAATTTTTCGATCAGTAAAATATTTTCTGCATCCAGACGCTGGGTCATTTCCTGGTCGGTGATCTCATAGTTGCCATCATTATAAATGATCAATATCCTGTCATCGGGCTCAAAACTTCCCAGGTAAATTCCTTTTTCTTCAGGACTGAGTCGCCCAAATTTTTCATCAAACCAAAGTTTGCGGCCACTCAATGTTGCTTTGCCGGCCTCTTTAAATTTCACAGATTTGATCGGGTACTTGGTTACCTGGTTACCCAAACTGCTGCGACCTTTGATCGCCAGTTCTTCAAAATAAAAATCGAATTCTTTGATCCGCGCAGAACTGTTAGGACTTAAAATAATTTTTACGACTTCCGCTTCCCCATTTGGATTTACACTTAAATAATGCACTTTACTCTTTTCATCTCCCTTTGTCAGATCATATTCCTTATCTCTTGTAATTCCTGTTACATTAAAACGTTTGGCATAGCTCATTCCCCCTTTTCCATCAGCATAGATCACGTTATAAGTAGTTCGTTCATCATTTTTTTGGAAAACACCAGCGTGCAGAATATCCTTACCAATGAAAACCTTATCCTGCACCTTTATCACCTTCATGATGCCGCGTTTGGTAATTGCAATGACATCATCGAGGTCAGAGACTTCAAATAAAAATTCATCTTTTTTTAACCCGGTACCAATAAATCCCTCTTCGCGATTGATGTATAATCTTGTATTTGCAATGGCTACATTCTTGGCCTCAATTATTTCAAACTGTTTGATCTCAGTCTTTCTTTCTTTTCCTTTTCCATATTTTTTCAAAAGATTTTCATAATAAGCCACAGCAAAATCAACCAGGTTATTCAGATCATATTTCACTTGCTTGATCTCTGCTTCTAATCCTTTTATTTGAGCATCCAGTTCTTCGATATCCAGTTTGTAAATTCTCCTGACAGGTTTTTCAGTGAGCCTGATGATATCTTCTCTTGTAATATCTCTTTTCAATTGTTTACGGAATGGCACAAAAGCCTTTGCAATGGCTTCGAGCACCTTTTCCCAGTTCTCATGTTTCTTTTCTAATTCTTTATAGATCTTTTCTTCAAAAAATATTTTTTCCAATGAAGTATAATGCCACTTCTCCTGTAATTCTTTCAGTTTAATTTTTAATTCCAGCCCAAGAATATCCCTGGTTCTGTCAACAGAAATTTTCAAAAGATCCGTTACACTCAGAAATTGCGGCTTGTCCTCAACGATCACACAGGCATTCGGTGAAATGGAAACTTCGCAATCGGTAAATTTATAGAGCGCATCAATGGTGATATCGGGTGAAATACCCTGAGCCAGGTCAACCTGGATCTCCACTTCAGCAGCTGTGTTATCGGTTACTTTTTTGATCTTTATTTTTCCCTGGTCATTGGCTTTTACAATGGATTCCATCAATTGAGTTGTCGTAACTCCATAAGGAACACTTTTAATGGCCAGCGTTTTTTTATCGAGTTCTTCAATATGAGCTCTGACCTTTACTTTGCCACCCCGTTTTCCCTGCGAGTAGTCAGCAATATCGATCATCCCTCCTGTCTGGAAATCCGGATAGAGATCAAATTTCTTTCCCCGTAAATATTTTATGGAAGATTCGATGAGTTCAATAAAATTATGCGGAAGAATTTTTGTGGAAAGACCTACGGCAATTCCATCAGCACCCTGCGCAAGCAACAAAGGAAACTTCATGGGTAGTGTCACCGGTTCATTCTTTCTTCCATCATAACTCTGTTGCCATTCGGTTGTTTTTGCATTGAAAGCAATTTCCAAAGCGAATTTGCTTAAGCGACCTTCAATATAACGTGCAGCCGCTGCTTCATCTCCCGTTCGTATATCGCCCCAATTACCTTGTGTGTCGATCAGCAGATCTTTTTGCCCCATGTTCACCAATGCATCACCAATGCTTGCGTCCCCATGCGGATGATATTGCATGGTTTGTCCAATGATGTTGGCCACTTTATTAAAACGGCCATCATCCATTTCTTTCATAGCATGCAAAATGCGTCGCTGCACGGGCTTCAACCCGTCCTCAACAGCCGGCACAGCCCGTTCGAGAATTACATAGGATGCATAATCCAG
>JBIOGV010000040.1:0-19068 GCA_044448365.1 Chitinophagales bacterium | reverse complement strand
ATGGTCTTAAAAGGATACTTTGAGAATTGCTTTTGAAGGGATATTGAAGCGTGAAGGTTTTCGAATAAGCTTCAAGGATAATGTTCTGCTAAATTAAAAGTCATTCTTTACATATGCAAGTCCTGAGGGGTTTTACGATAGGTGTCGAAAATGATTTCCTGCTAATCAGCAATTTATAAAACAAGCTATTCCATTTGTTTCCTGACTTTCCGAAGTTCCAGCAGATTTAAACTATTGGCCGCAAAGTTCTTTATGTATGGCTGCAAAAGATGAATGGATTCATCATACCAAAGGGGCACAACAGGTGCATCATTGATCATAACCTGGTCGGCCTGCTGATAGAGTTTATAACGTATCGAATCATTGGTTTCCGATAATGCCTTTTCAAATAATGCATCAAACTCAGGATTTTCATACCGTGTATAATTCGGAGGCGCCGGGTTTTTAGAATAAAAAACGGATAAATAATTTTCAGCATCGGGATAATCAGCAATCCAGCTGCCCCGAAAAAATAACGCTCTCGAATTCGAAGTAAGATCAAGCAACAAGGATTTTTGTGCTACATCAACCTGCACCGGGATGCCTGCTTCTTCCAGTTGCTTCGAAATAAAACTTGCAAAATCTGAATAGATCGGTATGGTCAGTAATTTAATAACCGGCAAACCTTTTCCATCCGGAAACCCGGCTTCTGCCAGTAACTGTTTTGTTTTTTCAGGATCATACCGATATCCTTTCACATCAGCAGAATCAAAAGAAGGAAGCCCTGCGGGTACAAATCCGGACTCAGCAGGAATACCCAGCGAATTACGTAAATACAGGATCATTTTTCTCCGGTCAAAACCGTAATTGATCGCCTGCCGTATTTTTTTAATTCGCATCGGTGAATTTTTAACCAATACGTTTGAGGTATCCACTAAAATTCCGAGATATTCGATATTCAGATATGGATGTGTTTGCAAAACGATCTTTTTCTCCCAGTTTTTTCTCAGCTCTCCTTTTTTTGTAAGTACTTCATCTTTGAACGATGATTCAATATCGTTCATAAAATCGAGCTGCTTTTGTCTGAATAATAAAAATTCAGTAGCCTTACTATCATAAAAACTTACTTTAATTCCATCCAGATAGGGAAGACGGTTTCCCAAACTGTCTTTTTCAAAATAATTTTTATTCTTTTTTAAGATCAAAGCCTGGCCTTCTTCCCAGGCAACAAATGCAAATGGCCCTGTGCCTACAGGATGTCGCCGAAAATCATTCCCATATTTTTCCACAGCTTCTTTTGGAACGATAGAACAATATTGCATAGAAAGAATACCCAAAATCGGCATGTAAGGCCGGATCAGTTTTAACTGAAAAGTTGAATCATCAATTGCTTTGAATCCGTTTACCGAATCAACCTTGTGATTGAATATCCAGGCGCCGGGACTTGCGACCTGCTTATCAATGATACGATTGAAACTGTAAGCAACATCCTGTGCTGTTAACCGCCTTCCTTCACCTGTACTGAAAGCATCATCATCCTGAAAAAAAATATCACTGCGTAAATGAAATGTATAGAGTAGCCGGTCATCAGAAATTTCCCAGCTTTTTGCAACAGAAGGTACAATGTTGAGATCCTTATCCACCTCAACTAAGGTGTTATAAAGCTGATGCACCGCCCACATAATGGATTGATTTTTGGCAAATGCCGGATCCAATGAAGCAATGCCTGTCTGCTCATTGTAATGAAAAATGTTTTTATTAGTTTCATTTGTTGAAGAACAGGAAGAAAGGGCTATAACAAGGAAAGAAAAAACAGAAAAATTTGTTAAGTGGTTCATGAAATACAATCTCGCAGCCTAATTTAGCAACTATTCTTAACCGAATACGCATGAAAAAAATATTTTTAATAATTATTAATTATTCATTAGTAATTATTCATTGTTATGCTCAACCTCTGAATCATAAAGAAAAATTCACTCACCAGGATACATTGCGCGGAAGTATTGGTCCCGAAAGAGAATGGTGGGATGTTCTGCATTATGATGTTCATGTTACTCCCGATTATAATGCCAAATCAATAACTGGTCAGACAACTATTCAATATAAGATCATTAGGGATAAATATTCAGACTACATGCAGATCGATCTGCAACAGCCCATGAAAATTGATACACTTTATTATGATGGTAAATTGTATATCAATTATCCGAAGAAGCCCTACTATAATGAGGGCAATGTTTGGCACATACCGCTTCCGAAAGCTGCTAAAAATTCCATACATACGATCACAGTTATTTATCATGGTAATCCGCGCATAGCTGTAAATCCTCCCTGGGACGGGGGTTGGATATTTACAAAAGATGCTCAGGGCAGGCCATGGATGACGGTAGCCTGCCAGGGACTTGGAGCCAGCGTTTGGTATCCATGTAAGGATCATCAAAGCGATGAGCCGGATAATGGAGCCACATTGAGTATAACAGCTCCTGATACACTGGTTGCGGTTGGTAATGGACGACTGAAAGATAAAAGATCAAACGGTGATGGTACAACCATATGGAAATGGGAGGTAACAGCACCGATCAATAATTATGACATCATTCCCTATATCGGCAAATATGTAACATGGCATGAAGATTATAACGGCGAAAAAGGAAAGCTTGATTGTGACTATTGGGTGCTCGATTATGATCTTGATAAAGCAAAAAAACAATTTAAACAGGTTGATACCATGCTGAAATGCTTTGAATACTGGATGGGACCGTATCCTTTTTATGAGGACAGTTACAAATTAGTAGAAACGCCACACCTGGGTATGGAGCATCAAAGTGCAGTAGCTTATGGAAATAGATTTATGAATGGATACCTGGGTCGTGATCTTTCCGGATCAGGCTGGGGTCTGAATTGGGATTACATTATTGTGCACGAAAGCGGGCATGAATGGTTTGCGAACAATATAACCACAAATGATATTGCTGATATGTGGGTGCACGAAGGCATTACGGATTATTCAGAAACTTTGTTTGTAGAATGTCAATACGGTAAACAGGCGGCCGATGCTTACACACAAGGCCTGAGAAGAAGTATCAGTAATGACAGACCCATAATTGGTATTTATGGCGTAAACAAAGAAGGCAGTACCGACATGTATAACAAGGGAAACAATATTATGCACATGGTTCGGCAGATCGTTGATAACGACTCTTTGTTCAGAAGCATCCTTATTGGGCTCAACAAGACTTACTATCATAAAACAGTTGATTCAAAAGATATAGAAGAATATATCAGTAAGAAATCAGGAAAAAATTTCTCGAAATTTTTTGATCAGTATCTGAGAACAATAAAAATACCCGTGCTCGAGTACAAAATTGCAGGGGACAAGCTCTCCTATCATTGGACGAATTGTGTGGAAGGTTTTAACATGCCGGTAAAAATTGTGAATTCTGATGAATGGATAAAACCAGCAACGGAATGGAAAGAAATGAAAGTTACTCCGAAGATGAAAAACAATCTTTCAGTCGATAAGAATTTTTACATTGCTATAAAGAAAGTTGAGTAGACTCATTGCATTTTTCACTATTCACTATTCCCTGTTATCTTTACTGAATGAGCACTATCCGCCGGCAAAGCATCATTTCTTCCATTGTTATTTATATCGGCTTCGTCATCGGGTTGTTAAATATTTACCTGTTCACAAGGCAAGGATTATTTACAGATACTCAATTTGGCCTGTATAATGCTTTTATTGCGATCGCCACCATGATGATGGCTTTTTCCAACCTGGCAATGCCCTCTTACATCTACAAATTCTTCCCTTATTATAATGAGCACCTGCCGGCCAAAAAAAATGACCTGGTAACATGGGCGCTTACAACCGGAACCATTGGTTATGGATTAGTGATCATTGCCGGGATTGCTTTTAAAGGCCTGGTTGTAAAAAAATATGTAGAACACTCACCCGAAATAGTTGTCTATTATAACTGGATCTTCGTACTTGGTTTTGGCTTAATGGTCTATACTATTCTTGAAGCCTATACCTGGCAGTTGCACAGATCTGTTTTCACAAATTTTCTTCGCGAAGTGCAATGGCGTTTATTTACAACGATTATCATTTTGCTCTTTTTATTTGGAGTGATCCGCAATTATGATCTTTTTATAAAACTTTTTTCGTTCACCTACCCGGGCATTGCGCTAATTCTCTTTTTATATCTGGTCTTCACAAAAAAGATCCATTTTACATTCCAGGTCAGTAAAGTGACCAGGCGGTTTTTTAAAAGCATACTGCGACTGTGCTCATTTATATATGTAGGGGTTCTCATACTCACCATCTCGCAGGTTTTTGATTCACTTGTCATAGGCGCTGTATTGAAGAATGCGCTTGGCAAATTAGCAGTCTATTCTGTTGCACAGAATATAGCCAGTATGATCCAGGCGCCTCAACGAGGAATCATATCCGCCTCTATTGCGCATTTATCCAAAGCCTGGAAGGATAAAAAAATGGAAACTCTTCAGCGAATCTATCAGCGGTCGTCTATTAACCAATTAATTTTTTCCTGCGGATTGTATGTTCTTATTGTTATAAATTTTATTGATGTAGTCAATACCTTCCACTTAAAAGAAAGTTATCTGAATGGATTTTATGTTTTTCTTTTATTGGGAGCAACAAAAATTGTAGACATGGGTACCGGTGTTAATTCACAAATTATCGGTACTTCTACTTTTTGGCGTTTTGAAATGATCAGCGGCATCATTTTGCTGCTGCTCATGCTGCCTTCCAATTATATCCTCACAAAACAATATGATATTGTTGGCACCGGGTTTGCCAATCTTATTTCCATTACAATTTATAATTGTATCCGTATCATTTTTCTCTGGAAAAAATTCAGGTTATTTCCTTTTACTCCACAATCCCTCTATGCGATACTATTGACAGGCGCCTGCTTTGCCATATGCTACTTTCTATTCAGGAATACACATGGTTTGCCTGGCCTTTTTTTGCGAAGCATTGTTTTTTGCATTCTTTATGGTGCAGGTACAATTTATCTGAAACTTTCGCCTGATGTGGCGCCCGTTTGGAATACCATTAAAAAAAGAATTGGAATCAGGGGTTGATGAATGCAGAAGAATTGCTGTTAATGCCTGCAACTCTGCCGGCCGAAATGAAATGTTTTACATAATAGGGTTCAAACATATCACTGATCATGACGCCGGAAATAGACGCATGAACAAATTTATTATTCTGCAGATAAATACCAACATGAGAAACCCCGCCACGGGTATTAAAAAATAAAAGATCCCCCTCCTGCAATTCCGTTCGTGAAATACGGCGGGTTGCCTTATATTGGTCCCTCGCCATACGCGGAAGCGTAACCCCAAATACAGAAGCGAAAATAGTTTGTACAAATGCAGAACAATCGATCCCCTTTTTAGTAGTTCCTCCTAATTTATAGTGGGTGCCATACCAGTCATCAATAGTTTGATAAAGAGACAGGTTTTGTATCTGTTCCACATCCGTATTCAACAATTGAGAATATTTGAGCTGAATGGGAGAAAGTTTTTCAACATCGGAAGATTTTGTGATACTGAAATTTGTTTCTACTGATGTTACCGGGTTGGGGCCTGATGAACGCTCTTCCTTTATTGTTGATTTCGGCTCTTTGTTATTGTTGTCTCCCGATGAGATGTCAAGAAATTTTATTTCCTTCCGGGTTTCATTATCCTGGATGGAAGCCTGTTTGCTGTTCGTAAATGCCAGCGGCTTTATACTTGAGCAGCCTGCCAATAAAGCGATAAAAGCAAATGCCGGTAAAATCTTTTTTAACATACTGGTTTTCTTTTTAATGCTTCACTGGTGCGAAGAGCCTCTCCTGAACTGAATTTGCAAATGTATAATTGTTTTTCAAACCGTCAATTTTAAAACGCATTTTATATCTTGTAATTGCGTTTAATAATGAGCGGGATCAAGTAAAAACACGATAAAAGAAATATTTATCCTTTATTTTCAATCTTAATTGCAAAACGGCTTAATTTTTTTAACATTGCCTTTCTGTCATGCAATCCTTATTGACAATTTCCTTTTTGATCTTTTTGTATGGTTGCACGTCAACCGATAGCAGAACTATTCCCAAAAACGAAAGAAAGACAAATGGTGATTTATTGCCGCAAAAGCTGATAGCTGAAGTACTCACTACAAAAAATGACCTGGCATTTGCTGACACAATTCCCCCTTCCTATTCAAACATAATTTTTGAAAAAAAAGAAACTTTGAATTCTGCGCCCGGAACTAAATCGGTATTGTTTAATACAAGCGGTACAAAATTATATGCTATGAATCTAGAAGGAATGAGCGTGTATGAATTCGATCAACCGACCAGAAAAATTCTTCGTGAATTTAAATTCAGACCTACAAAGGGAATGGGATGGGACTATGAGGCAGACACCGCCATTTCTTCCTACGAAGAAAAACCTGTTGAAGCTTGTTTCACGAATAACGATAAAATACTTTGGGTCTCTCTCCACAATGCCGGTGGTATTGTTCCTGTTTTTATCGATTCATTTCAATACTATCCCCAAAAACCCGATTCGATCCCAGCCAAACATATTACTGTTATTTATCCGGCTTCTTCTCAAACTGATTCCTTTGATGTTCCGTTGATCAAAACAGGCAAAACACCAAAAGTCATTTCAAAAACCTCCGATGATAAAAATTTACTGGTTAGCAACTGGCATTCCAATACTGTGAGTATACTGGAACTAAATCCGTCCGAATATCCTTATGGAAAACTAATAAGGACTATTCCTGTAGCAGCTATTCCGCGAGGCATAGCAGTGGACGATAAGAACAATAAATCATATGTGGCCATTATGGGGGGAGCGAGCATAACAGTAGTCAATAACTGGGTTTGGCAGAAAGAAGATGAGATTCAGGTCGCATCAAATCCGCGTCATATTGTGATGGACACAAGTGGAAGATTATTTGTTTCCTACAACAAGCTTTCGCAAATTGCCTGCATCAATACAGAAACAGGTAAAACTTTATTCACTGCCCCAACTCATGCACAACCACGAACGATTGCATTATCAAAAAACAAACAATTCTTATTTGTAACCTGTTATAATGGTAATATGGTAGATGTGTTTAAAATAAATAATAACGGATTTAAAAAACTTTACTCCATCGACTGTAAAGGAAAGCCGGTTGGGGTGGATATCTTTGAAGACAATAATAAACTGGAAGCATGGGTTTGCACTTATACGAACGGAGCTATAAATATTTTGAGTTTTAAAAAAAACTGATAAGGATGCCAACCATACTTTTAAAAAACGGATATAGATTTTTCTTTTATAGTAATGATCATCTGCCAAAACACATCCACATTGAAAGAGAAAACAAGACTGCGAAATTCAATCTTATTCCTGTTGAACTGGTGAAATCCTCAAAATTTACAGCCTCTGACTTAAGGCAAATACGTAACTTAGTTGAAGAAAATGTTGAACATTTAATAAATAAGTGGGATGAATATTTTAACAATCAATAAATCCAATAAAGCAGTTAATGTATCATTTACTGAATCAAAGATGATTCTGTTCCTTGAAGATGGCAGGGAAATTGCCTTCCCTCTTGAATGGTTTCCCAAGCTTAGGAATGCTTCCCAGGAACAATTAAATAAATGGCGACTTATTGGCGATGGAGAAGGTATACATTGGTCGGATTTGGATGAAGACATTTCGGTAGAGAAGCTGCTTGAATAAATTATTCAGGCAAAACCTTCTCAATCAAAAACCTCAATTTACCGAAATGAAATTTTCCCATTTACACGTACATACACAATTTTCCCTTTTAGACGGGGCAGCCTCCATTCAATCACTTTATAAAAAAGCGATTGCGGATGGCATGCCTGCACTTGCCATAAGTGATCATGGCAATATGTTTGGCGTTTTTGAATTTGTTGCAGAGGCGTATAAGCATCAGGATGAGAATGGAAACCTGAAAGTAAAACCAATCGTTGGCTGTGAATTCTATATTACAACAGATCGTCACAGGAAAACGTTTTCAAAAGAAGAAAAAGACCCACGTCATCACCAGATATTGCTTGCAAAGAATGAAAAAGGCTATCGCAATCTTGTAAAGCTCACTTCCCTTGGCTATATCGAAGGTATGTACAGCAAGTACCCGCGTATTGATAAAGAACTTATTTTAAAATATCACGAAGGATTGATTGCTACTACCTGCTGCCTGGGCGCACTGGTGCCACAGGCTATTTTAAAGAAAACTGAGGCGGAGGCCGAAAAAGAATTTAAATGGTGGCTTGATATTTTTGGTGAAGACTATTACGTCGAACTGCAACGTCATGGATTGGCCGAACAAAATAAAGTAAATGAAGTGCTGGTAAAATTTGCCCTGAAATATCGAGTGAAAATTATTGCAAGTAACGATTCTCATTATGTCGATCAATCTGATTTCAATGCGCACGATATTTTGCTTTGCATCAACACCGGTGAAAAACTGGCTACCCCTGCGCTAAGAGAATTTACAGATGATGATGTGCATGTAAAGAACAAGCGATTTGCATTTCCCAATGATCAGTTCTATTTCAAGAACACGGTGGAAATGACAAAGAACTTTGACGATCTTCCCCAGGCTATTGACAACACGAACGAGATCATCGATAAGGTTGAATTGCTGAACCTGAAAAGAGATATTCTTCTTCCTGCCTTCCCCATTCCGAAAGAATTTCAAATTCATGAGGATAATAACTTAAATCAATGGGAATATCTGAAGCATATCACGTATGAAGGCGCAAAACGGCGTTACAGTGAAGTAACAGAAGAATTACGTGAGCGAATAGATTTTGAACTATTCACCATCAAGACCATGGGCTTCGCCGGTTATTTTTTGATCGTGAGTGATTTCATAAGAGCAGGTCGTGACATTGGCGTATTTGTTGGCCCGGGGCGCGGATCTGCCGCTGGTTCCGTAGTAGCTTATTGTATTGGCATCACGAATATTGACCCGATAAAATACAATTTGCTGTTCGAAAGATTTTTAAACCCGGATCGTAAATCCATGCCTGATATCGATACGGATTTTGATGATGCGGGCAGACAAAAAGTAATTGACTATGTCATCGCAAAATATGGAAAGAACCAGGTAGCACAGATCATCACTTACGGTACGATGGCCGCCAAAATGAGTATTAAAGATGTAGCGAGAGTAATGGATCTTCCCTTGCCTGAATCAAATGCATTGGCAAAGCTTGTTCCTGAACGCCCGGGAATTGAATTGAGAAGATTGTTACAGGCGCCGATGTTTCCAAAGGATGGAGAAAAATCATTAATAGAAAAGGAAGGGCTGGGTTCCGACGATCTTGAAAATGTAAAAAAGCTTCGCGAGATCTATAACAGCAAGACAATGGAGGCTACGGTCCTTCACGAGGCTGAACGTTTGGAAGGTTCCGTTCGCAATACAGGCATCCATGCTGCCGGTATCATCATTGCGCCGAAAGATCTCACTGAATTGATCCCTGTTGCCACTGCAAAAGATTCTGATCTCTGGGTAACTCAAATTGAAGGAAGCACGATCGAAGATGCAGGCGTACTCAAAATGGATTTTCTTGGACTGAAAACGCTTACTATTTTGAAAGATGCTCTTGAACTCATTAAAGAAAATCATGGAGTGAGCATTGACCTGGATGCGCTGAGTCTTGATGATGAAAAAACTTTTCAGCTGTATCAGCGTGGCGATACAATTGGCACATTCCAGTTTGAAAGTCCGGGCATGCAAAAATATTTACGCGAATTAAAATCGGATACATTTAATGATCTTATTGCAATGAATGCTTTATATCGCCCCGGTCCCATGGCCTATATTCCGAATTATATCGACCGCAAACATGGACGTGAAAGCATTACTTATGATCTGCCGGAAATGGAAGAAATTTTGAAAGACACTTATGGAATCACAGTTTACCAGGAGCAGGTCATGTTACTGAGTCAAAAACTGGCAGGTTTCACCAAAGGACAGGCAGATGTATTGCGCAAAGCAATGGGAAAAAAGGACCGCAAGACGCTTGATAAGATGAAGGATAGTTTTATTGAAGGCGCTGCAAAAAATTTATACCCGAAAGAAAGATTAGAAAAGATATGGACCGATTGGGAAGCCTTTGCCCAATATGCATTCAATAAATCTCATTCTACCTGCTATGCTTATGTTGCATATCAAACAGCATATCTAAAATCACATTACCCGGCTGAGTACATGGCGGCGGTATTAAATCATGCCGGTAGCATCGATAAGATCACTTTCTTTATGGAAGAATGCAAGCGCATGGGCATAAAAGTTCTTGGACCCGACATTAATGAATCATTAAAAGGATTTGCAGTAAATAAAGATGGGGAAATTCGTTTTGGATTAGGCGGAATGAAAGGTGTGGGTGAAGCGGCAGTAGAAAGCATTATTGAAGAAAGAAAAAAGAATGGTTCGTTCAAAAATGTTTTTGATTTTATAAAACGGATCAATCAGCGAACGGTTAATAAAAAAACTTTGGAAAGTCTTGCCTATGCCGGCGCCTTTGACCGATTCCCGGAGCATCATCGTGCGCAATATTTTTATACACCGCCTGAAGAAACGATCAATGGGTTGGAACGCATCATTAAATACGGACAGGTGATACAAACACAGAATTCAACCGCGACCAATACTTTGTTTGGTGATCTTCCCATTACCATGGAAATTCCTCCGCCAAGATTACCCGAATGTCCTCCCTGGCCATTAACCGTTCAACTCGATCATGAAAAAGAAATGACGGGAATGTTTTTGAGCGGCCATCCGCTGGATCATCACAAATTTGAAATGAAACACTATGGCATTACCACCATTGCTGATTTCAATGAATTCAAAGAGATCATTTCCAAACAACCCAATCCCAACCGGCAATTCAGGGTGCTTGGTTTGGTGACCGATGCGCAACATAAAATTTCAAGGCAGGGAAACAAGTATGGGAGCTTTGTGATCGAAGATTATTCAGGAAAAACAGACATTGTTTTATGGAGTGATGACTATGCAAAATTTTCTCCCTTCCTGATGCAGGGCAGCACTGTTTTTCTTACCGGCTTTTTCAGGCAACGATTTAATCGCCCTGAATTTGAATTTAAAGTTACATCGGTATCCATGGCTGAAACTTTAAAAAGAAATTTAACAAAGCAGGTACATATTGAAGTAAGCCCTAAAGACATTACAAAAGATGTTGTGGCCTTTGTTGAAAGAAATGTAAGGAATCATCCCGGAAGATCGACTTTGAAATTTACGTTGAGCGAGTCAAAGGATAATTTGAAAATAAGCTTGCTCACCATGGACAATGGTTTTGAAATGAATGATGAAATGAGTGAATTTTTGGAAAATAAGCCGGAGTTTGAAGTGCAGGTGACGACGATATAAATCACAAGAACCAAATCACAAGAAACAAGAACCAAATAAATCACAAATTTCAACAAGAATACTTTCTCGATTTAAGGTTTAGGCTTTTAATTTTTGATTTATTTGGATCTTGATATTTAGTTCTTGTGATTTGATTTTTCTAAAAAGGACAGATTAGCAGGCTAACGACTGTTAAAATCGTATTTATGACAAGTTAATCACATATTGATGTCATAACTTCGTGTTATTATATTTGGGACTAAATTTGCAGTCCCTTTACACTCAGTTGAAGGATTAAAAAAAATAAAACAATTATATGGCAAAAGAATTCAATGATTCAAATTTTCAAAATGAAGTACTCTCTTCAGAAAAGCTAACCGTAGTTGATTTTTGGGCAGAATGGTGTGGCCCCTGTCGTGCGATTGGCCCGGTTATCGAAGATCTTTCAAAAGAATATGCCGGTAAAATAAATGTAGGCAAGGTAAATGTTGACTACAACCCGCAGGTAAGCATGAATTATGGCATTACTTCTATTCCTGCCATCCTGTTTATAAAAAACGGGCAGGTGGTAGATAAATTAGTAGGCGCCCAGCCAAAAGGAAATTTTGTAAAAAAGATCGAAGCACATTTATAAAAATATTCCTGGCTAAAATAGTAACCCTGTTCGTTGGAACGGGGTTTTTTATTGGTTGAGCTAAAAGAATCTTTGACTGAATATTTTTTTAAGCTATTTAATGCGGCGTCATTTCAATTGTTTCTGCTTCCCCGATCTCTCTTGTTGTGAGAATATGTTTGTGTTTGAAAAGTATCGTAAATAAAATAGCAATGATCAACGCATATATGGCAAAACTGAGCCAGATGCCATGCCACGTTCTGTCACCACCGGGTAAGGTAAAATAACGATCGATTACCCATCCGCTTATTTTGCTTCCCAAAAAGGCGCCGACACCGTTTGTCATCATCATGAACAAGCCCTGTGCACTTGACCTGATCGAAGAATCGGTTGTGGTCTCAACAAATAAAGATCCTGAAATATTAAAGAAATCGAAGGCCATACCATATACAATGCAGGACAAAATGATCATCCACAATCCATCAGCAGGATTGCCATACGAGAACAATCCAAATCTTAATACCCATGCCAGCATGGCAAACAACATTACTTTCTTTATTCCAAATCTTTTAAGAAAAAAGGGAATAGCAAGAATGAATAATGTTTCCGACATCTGGGAAATCGACATGATAATGGTTGAATACTTAACCACAAAAGATCCGGGCCCATACTTTGGAATTTTCCCAAAATCATTGAGAAAAGTATCACCATACATATTTGTTAATTGCAGGGCTGCACCCAGGAACATGGAAAAAATAAAGAACAACGCCATTTTATAATTTCCAAATAATTTGAAAGCCTTTAAACCCATCTGCTCAATCAAACCGGCATTTTTTGAGATTGATTTGGGTGGAGGACATTTTGGTAAGGTAAATGCAAATATTCCAAGAGCGATTGCGGCAACAGCGGCGATCAGGAACTGGTTCGAATTTGCTTTACTACCTGAAAGATTGGTAGTCCACATCGCTGCAATAAATCCTATTGTTCCCCAAACCCGTATTGGTGGAAAAACTTTCACTACATCGTAACGATTATTCTTCAAAATCGTATAGCAAATCGAATTTGATAATGAGATGGTAGGCATGTAGCAGATCATTGCAGCAAATATTACATAATACAAAGTATCAGGATCATTCACTCTTGGAACATAAAACAGGATCACCCCATAAAGAATATGCAATATGCCATAAAGCTTTTCAGCATTCAGCCATTTATCGGCAATAATACCGGTAAGTGCCGGCATAAAAAGAGAAGAAAGCGCAAGCGTTGAAAATATGGCGCCGAATTTTTTTCCTGCATCCATACCGGAGCCCATTGAACTGGTAAAGAAATAGGTAGCGATCGTAATTAACCAGGCCCCCCAAACAAAAAACTGTAAAAAACTAAGAACAGTAAGGCGAAGTTTAATATTCATGATGCTCTTTTTGATTGAAATAAAAACCTCTGATGTATTTTACCTCTGCAAACGAAACTCAAAAGCCAACCAAATACAATTTTAAACCGATAAGGGAAGATAGGAATTTTAGATTATTCATTTTTTCTGCCGTTGATTTACCTGGGAACATCGATGAATACTATTTTCTGTTTAAACTTGAATGAAACTTTCAGGTCAATGGTGTTTACCGAATAATTTTCTTTAACCCTGCAATTATTCATTAACATTGTAGTTAATATAATAAGCCATACATTTTAAAACAAAAGGAAGTCTTTTGAAAAAACTTATCCTGTTTCCTTTGATACTTTTGCTTTTTAGTGTAATTACTTCAACTGTCAGTGCCCAGGATGAACCGCTTAAGACACTGAACATTCCACAAAAAAAAGGCAGCAGCAAAATTCCCCGCTGTTCAACAATGGAGGCGATGGAGAAGGCTATTAAAAAAGACCCAACACTCCCGGAGAAATGGAGAATTGAAGGAGAAAGGCAATACAATTTATATCTTCAGCGTAAGCAGCAAATGAGTACACGGGCAGTTAAAACTAATGCTAATACAAATGCAAATCCCATCATCATCCCGATCGTATTTCATTTAGTGGATGATGCCGCCACAAATGCATCGATATCAGACAGGGATATTATTGAACAGGTAGAAATTTTGAACAGGGATTATGGTGGAAAAAAAATGGATGACTATATTAATGTTATCCCACCGGAAATAGCTGCAAGAATTGGAAAGATTCCCATAAAATTTGTTCTGGCAAGAAGAGATCCAAACGGCGCACTTACAACAGGCATTGAGCGAAGAGCTAATACCACTCCTGATCACATAAGCATTAAATCATTTTCAACCGGCGGTCTTGATGCATGGGATTCGACTAAATATTTAAATGTATGGTGTGGAAGTTTTACAGGCTCTGACGCCGGATTGCTGGGCATTTCAACTTTTCCTTTTACCACAGATGAAGGACCACAGGGATGTGTTATTGGAATAAAAACATTGCCCTATGC
Organism: Chitinophagales bacterium; assembly: GCA_044448365.1. Classification (GTDB taxonomy): domain Bacteria; phylum Bacteroidota; class Bacteroidia; order Chitinophagales; family Chitinophagaceae; genus VBAU01. The sequence continues at coordinate 4,617 of JBIOGV010000040.1, read as the reverse complement.
AGGCAATACGACGAGAAATTATTATTCTGAATACTCTGAAGGCTCTACTCTTTCACATGAAATAGGCCATTATTTTTATCTCTGGCATACATTCGGTGATCAGTCAACCTGCAACAACAATGATTTTCAAATTCAGTCGGGATGGCCATTGCCTGCAGGTGCAGGTCCTGAAGGAGACGATACTCCCAAGGAAAAAGGGACAGGCACTGATAATTTTGTTTACGGCAATCCGAGCATGAATTATAATGATGGCTGTGCTACTGAAAGTTTTGGAATTATGTATGGAAGTTTCATGAATTATTTTGATGATCGTTCCATGTTCATGTTCTCTGACGGAATGAGACAAAGAATAGAAGGCTGTATTAATCTTTATCGTCCCGGTTTGCTGACTACTGATGGCGGCATCCCTCCTGTTGCTGTTAATGATGCATTTCTTGTAGACCTATCTCCGCGCGGTAATCGCGAACGCAGAAGTTTTATCATTAACAATACTCCGTTCCAGGCTGTCGTAAAAAATAATGGAACAAACACACTGACCTCGGTGACATTAGATGTTGCAATAGATGGAGGAGCGCCAACTACAACAGTGTTTCCATTGAACTTAGCAGTGGGTAATGACACAACATTAAACCTGGCTTCTATCACATCATCCGGCGGTAATCATGTATTGACAATTTATACTTCTGCCCCAAATGGAGGTGCTGATGATTTTTTGAACAATGATACTCTTTATTCCTATATAAACATTCTGACTTCTGCATCTACGCTTCCTTTCACAGAAGATTTTAGTGGTTCAACTTTCCCGCCCACAGGCTGGCAAATTTGGAATCCTAACGGTGGATCAACAAATACCTGGACAAGAGATATTATATCAGGTGCCACGAACGCAGGTTCTGCTTTTTTTGATGATTACAATATTAATGAGATCGGGACACTGGATGAGTTAATAATGCCGGCACTTGACCTGGGAAATACTACAGATCTGCAATTGAATTTTAAAGTTGCTTATGCCGTAGTAAACACAGTGGATGTTTCAACCTGGGATGGATTGGAGGTGTATGTTTCAGGTGATGGTGGCAAAACTTATAATCTTGTTTATAAAAAAACGGGGAACCAGTTAGCAACGGCACCTGCTACAACGGATACATTTAGAGCTGCGCCATCTGAACCTTCGAAGTGGAGGACTGAGTCCATTCTTTTAAGTCCCTATGTTATTGCAGGTCAAAAAATGATCGTCAAATTCCGGAACCTAAACGCTTTTGGAAACGATCTATACCTGGATGATATTGATATTTCTGCCATTTGTGCCAGCTGTACCCGTGATCTGAAACTTGTATCTATAGACAATCCGAAGGGAGCCGAATGTAATAAAAATATTACACCATCGGCAACGGTCAAAAATAATGCAATTGAAACGATAACAGCATTTAGTATTGCTTATCAAATTGATAACGGCGCAGCGCAAACAACAAACATAACAGGAATTGACCTAGTCAAAGATTCGACAATATCTGTGCCTTTGCCGTCTGCTGCTGGTTTATCAATCGGGCAGCATACTATTACAGTTTATACATTCAATCCTGTGTCTGCAATTGGAAGCGGCGATCTTTTTACCACAAACGATACATTAAGTAAAGAATTTGGAATTGCCGGAACTGTACTTGCTCCATTAAAAGAAGGATTTGAATCACCGGGTCTTCTGCCAATTGGTTGGGTAGCCGTTAATCCCGACGCAAACATAAGCTGGATAAAAATTGCTCCCGGTAATAATAGCTCTGCATCTGCCTACGTAAATAATTACAATTATGACTTTACAGGAAGGATCGATGATCTCTACACCCCGCAAATAACTTATTCAGGTGTGGATTCAGTTTCTCTTTCATTTGATGTTGCTGCAGCAAGTTTTACAACAGGTTCGCCTACGGACACGCTGGAAGTGCTGGTAACAAAAGATTGTGGTAATACATTCACTTCGGTTTACAAAAAATGGGGAACCGTCCTTCGGACTGTTGGCAGCGTTCAACCGGGCGAATTTTTTCCTTCATCATCCTCAGACTGGAGAACCGAAACAATCGACCTGACAACCATTGTGCCAGCCGGCCCCACACAAATAGTTTTCAGAAATACAAACAACAACAAGAATAATATTTTTATAGACAATGTAAATCTGAAAACAAAAATATTACCGGGAAGATTAAAAAGAGAAGGCGTGATTGTGCTTCCGAATCCATTCCGGGACCAGTTTACTGTATGGCACTACCTGCCTCCAACGGATCTGCAATTTATTGCAGTATATAGTGCAACGGGCCAATTAGTCTATTATCAACAATATGATGGAAACGCAAACAAACAGGAAATTGTTGACCTGAGAACAAGACCATCTGGTATATATATTGTCAGACTTATTTATGCTGACAGCAACCACAATACTTCTGTAAAGGTGGTGAAGTACTGAACTGAGGTCGGAGGTTAGAAATCAGAGGTAGAAAGTCAGAAGTCTTACTTCCTACTACCTACTACCTACTTCCGACTTCCTACCTCCTACTTCCTACTTCTGACTTAACTTTGCTCAAAAGAATTCTATGATCAATAAGAGTAGTTTGTTTATAAATGAAAACATATCTGCAGAGCTTCAAAATATAGCTGGGAAAGTTTTTGATGGTGAAAGAATCACTGATGAAGATGGATTGACACTCTTTGAAAGAGGCTCTCTCCCATTTGTGGGATCGTTAGCGAATCATATCAGGGAGAAATTGCATGGGGACAAAACTTACTTTAATCGGAACTTTCATATTGAACCGACCAATGTTTGTGTTTTCAGTTGCAATTTTTGTTCTTACTCACGGCTCTATGCACATCGGGAGGAAGGCTGGGAACTAAGCTCTGATGATATGCTGAACATGGTAAAAAAATACGATGGTAAACCCATCACTGAAGTACATATCGTTGGTGGTGTTCATCCCAAACTGAATCTTGAATTCTTTGCCGATGTTCTTCGAAGAATAAAAGCACATCGTCCCGGATTGCACATCAAGGGTTTTACTGCTGTTGAACTGGATTACATGTTCCGCAAAGCAAAGATGAGCAATGAAGAAGGTTTAAGATTTCTACAGGAAGCCGGTCTTGATTCACTACCCGGTGGTGGTGCAGAAATTTTTGATGCAGCAATAAGAGAAAAAATTTGTGCGGATAAAGTAGATGCAGATGGCTGGCTGCAAATTCATGAAACGGCGCATCATTTAGGAATGCATACGAATGCTACTATCCTGTACGGCCACATCGAAAAATATACACATCGCATTGACCATATGAAAAGGTTAAGAAACCTGCAGGATAAAACTCATGGCTTCAATACGTTCATTCCTCTTAAGTTCCGCAATAAGGATAATGACATGAGTCATGTGCCGGAAAGCAGTATCGTGGAAGACATGAAAATGTATGCTGTGGCAAGAATTTACCTGGATAACTTTCCTCACCTGAAAGCCTACTGGCCCATGCTGGGAAGACAAAATGCGCAACTCAGCTTATCATTTGGAGTGAATGATATCGACGGAACGATCGATGATACCACAAAAATATATTCGATGGCAGGGGCCGAAGAACAGAATCCTTCCATGACCACTGCTGAACTGGTTACACTGATTAAACAGGTAAAGCGAAAACCTGTTGAAAGAGATACTTTATATCATGAGATAAAAGATTACAGTAATGTTGATGTGAGGGAAATGGAGATGGATATTTCAATGAATTGATTAGGAACAAAAAATAGAGTTTCATCAAGGAAAATAAAATATCGCAGCCGTTTTAACTATCATATTGTTCTTTTAGTTTTATCCAAGTTTGAAACCATAGCCTTTTGGATCGAGCTTCTTCGCAGAAAAGTATCTCTTTGTTATTTTCAACTTTATAAACTCTCCCTTCACGCTCAATTAAATTAATACTATATCGATCAGCAATTTCTAAAGAATACTTTTGATAATCATTTTCTCGTTTATCACTCCACTCAGCTTTTTTGACAGATGATCTCTTCTTCATTTTGTTGAAAATAAGTTACGTATTCAAATTTAATTATCTATCAAGAAATTTATTAATAAAACTTTCCGTCGCACACTAGAAATATTAAAGTACAAGAGTGTTCCTCAAGAGAAGCCGAATAGAATTACTGTTGTTGGATAAATAATAAAAACGCTACCGGATTTTTCTCTGCTTTTGGTAGATCAGAATGACAAACATTCTTTTTAGCACTCCTTCAATCCCAGTGGTACATTTACAGCGAGACCGCCTTCAGCAGTTTCTTTATATTTTGTATTCATGTCCTTTGCTGTATCCCACATGGTTTTTATGACACTATCGAGTGAAACCTTTGCAAAATCAGGAGTGCTCTGTAATGCAAGCTGTGAAGCCGTTATGGCTTTGATCGCACCCATCGTATTTCGTTCGATACAGGGCACCTGCACCAGGCCGCCAATGGGATCACAGGTAAGACCGAGATGATGTTCCATCGCAATTTCAGCAGCCATCATCGCTTGTCGTTGTGAGCCGCCCATACATTCTGTTAATGCAGCAGCAGCCATAGCAGAAGAAACACCGATCTCCGCCTGGCATCCGCCCATTGCT
>JBIOGV010000039.1:0-19185 GCA_044448365.1 Chitinophagales bacterium | reverse complement strand
TTGCAGATTGGAGATGTTGTTACTATAACTATTGATAATATTGGCAGCCTAACTAATCGAGTTGGAGTACGTCCTGAGAGGCAAAATTAAATGCCCATATAAAAAGAAAAATTCAAGGGTATTCCGTCATTTTCTTTGTGTTCGTCGTGTTTTCTTCGTGATCGTTGTGACCTGAAAAAATGGTCACAAAGGACACTAAGGAGCCACAAAGTGCACAGAGAATTAAATAAACTAAAAAGATTGTATGCCTGAATCGATTACCAGCGAAAGAAAGAATCGAAATAAGATCGCTCTCATTTTGGTGATCACTTTATTTTTTCTCTGGGCATTAACCTCGAATCTATTGCCGACATTAATCCCTCATTTAAAAAAAGCCTGCCAGTTAGACGATCTCCAATCTGCATTTATTGACTCTGCCTATTGGGTCGCTTATTTTGTAATGGCTATACCGGCCGCATTGATCATGCGCCGGTACAATTATAAAGTTGGAATCATTTGTGGCTTGCTGATAGCTGCTATTGGTGCAGCCTGCTTTTTCCCGGCAGCAGAAATCAGGAGATTCGGAGTATTCCTCGGCGCATTATTTTTAATGGCCAGTGGAATGACGTTTTTAGAAACGGCGGCAAATCCGTACATAACAATACTGGGTAACCCCGAAACATCATCACAGCGTTTGAATTTTGCGCAGGCGTTTAATGGTTTAGGCGCATTTGTTTCTACTTTCTTCATTAGTAAAATTATTTTATCAGGGATCGATTATACGCCGGAACAATTACGGAACATGCCGGCTTTGCAATTAAATAAATATCTTTCATCCGAAGCCACGAGAGTACAGTTGCCTTACCTGGCCATAGCTTCTGTATTGCTATTAGTGGCGATCCTGTTTTACATTGTAAAACTTCCACCGGTACCCGAAGAAAAAGCTGAATCATTCAAAATTGATTTCAGTGTTTTCATGCATCGGCATTTTACCCAGGGTGTCATCGCTCAGTTTTTTTACGTAGGTGCCCAGGTTTGCATCTCAAGTTTTTTTATTCGCTATACAAAATACAGCGCGGGTTTATCTGAAGCAGAAATCAATAATGCACACTATCTTGGATATTTGCTTCTGTGTTTTATGATCGGCCGGTACATTGGAGCTTTTCTTATGACGAAAATAAAACCACAGCGCTTATTATTCGTGTACAGTGCCTTTAATATTTTACTCTTGGCTTATTGTGTGTTTATTGGAGGAAAGCTGGGAATGTATGCCATGATGGGCGTAGAATTTTTTATGTCGCTGATGTTTCCCACCATCTTTGCATTGGGAATAAAAGACCTGGGAAACCAGACAAAGATCGGTTCTTCATTTATGGTGATGTCGATTGTTGGAGGAGCGATCATACCGCTGGGTCTTGGCTACGTCTCACGCCGGTTTAACATCCAGCTTGCATACCTCGTGCCGTTGGTCTGTTTTTTTGTGATTCTTTACTATGGATGGAAAGGATACCGGATCAGGGGAATACATTATGAAACCAGCGATAACAATATGGTAATGGAAGTGGCTGATGCAAATGAATGAAATTTTTCATCAGGAAAAATTTTTATACAATTCCGGATCGTAAAAATAAAATTCACCACATGTCCTCAACTAACCGCAGAAAATTTATTAAGAACATTGGTATTGGAAGTGTCACTGCAGGCCTGATGCCTTCATCCTTTTTGATTTCCGATCAGCAAGAAGAAGGAAAAAGGAAAGAGGAAAAAGTCAAAAATCAATTTAGCATTAAACATGAATATAATGATTCCTATACAGGCGAGCATTTAAACAGGATCGCTTTTCCTATTGGAGGCATGGGTGCAGGCATGTTTTGTTTGGAAGGCAGCGGAGCTATTTCACACATGTCTGTAAGAAATAAACCGGAAATATTTAATGAGCCCGGGATGTTTGCAGCTATTTCAGTAAAAGGTTTAAAAAACGGAACTAAAATACTGGAAGGACCAGTGCCTGATTGGAAAAAATTCGGGATCACTGATGCAGGCAATGGCCTCGGAGGATCAACCGCAGGGTTGCCACGATTTGAACAGGCTGTCTTTAAAGCGAGGTTCCCGTTTGCAACAATTGACCTTTCCGATCCTGATCTTCCTGTTCATGCAGAGATAACAGGCTGGAGTCCTTTTATACCTACAGATGATGACAATTCAAGCCTGCCTGTTGCTGGAATTGAATATAAAATTGTAAACACATCTGGTAAAACTATTGATGCTGTATTCTCTTACAATTCAAAAAACTTTTTGCGGGTTGACAATGGAAAAAACTCGATCAATAAACTGGCAAATGGTTTTATTTTATCAGAAGCGGGAACAAAAGAAACGACTTCTTTAAATACTGATTTTGCAATCTTCACTGATGATGATTCTGCAGTGATCGATCATTGCTGGTTTCGCGGTGGCTGGTGGGATCCTTTGACCATGACATGGAACACCATCAGTAACACAGAAACAAAAAGCACGGACCCGGTTGAATCAGGTGCGCCCGGAGCTTCATTATATATTCCTTTCAGACTTCCTGCAGGAAAAGAAAAAATTATCAGGGTTATGATGGCCTGGTACACTCCTGAGTCTGATCTAACGGTCGGAGAAGTTGGTCAGCCAAAAGAAAATTGTGATCCCGCATCAGGTTGTTGCTCTTCGCCTGATGTGTTGAAGCTCGATAAATATGATAAGAATTTTGATGGGCCATTTTACAAGCCCTGGTACAGCAGTAAGTTTAATGCTATACATGAAGTGACTGATTATTGGTTGCAGCATTATAAAGAGCTTCGTGACAAATCAATTCTTTTCAAAGATGCGTTTTATGCAAGCACATTGCCTGCTGAAGTAATCGAAGCAGTGGCGGCAAATCTCACCATCTTAAAATCACCAACAGTGATGCGGCAGCATGACGGCCGGCTATGGAGTTGGGAAGGATGTGGTGATAGCTGGGGTTGTTGTCATGGATCATGCACACATGTATGGAATTATGCACAGGCTATTTCGCATTTATTTCCGGCGCTTGAAAGAAGTTTGCGTCATACCGAGTTTTGCGAAGATCAGAATGCAGAGGGTCATCAGAATTTTCGTGCAAGACTTCCGATCAAATCGGCGGATCATAATTTTCATGCAGCAGCAGATGGCCAGTTGGGCGGGATCATGAAAGTGTACCGTGAATGGCGCATCAGCGGCGACAATGAATGGGTAAAAAAAATGTACCCAATGGTTAAAGTGAGCATGGATTACTGTATTCGTACCTGGGATCCCCGTAATAAAGGTGTTATTGAAGAGCCGCATCACAACACCTATGATATAGAATTCTGGGGTGCTGACGGAATGCATACCAGTTTTTATATCGGTGCTCTCCTTGCCATTACAGCAATGGGAAAATTTTTAAATAATGACGTGGAGCTTTATGAATCACTTTCTGAAAAAGGGAAAAAGATTATGGAAAGTGAATTGTATGATGGAGAATATTTTATTCAAAAAATACAATTTACCGGGTTGACAGCACCGAGCCCTGCAGAAGAAGCAAAAAAATCTTTTGGTGGGGAATATTCAAAAGAAGCCATAGAGCTACTTGAAAAAGAGGGACCGAAATATCAATATGGCAAGGGCTGTCTTTCCGATGGTATCCTGGGTTCGTGGATTGCAAGAATGTGCGGGTTAGATGATGTTGTAAGCGGTGCAAAGATCAAAAGTCATTTAAAATCTGTTCATAAATACAATCTCAAAAAAAATTTAAGAGATCACGCTAACCCGCAACGTCCGTCTTATGCATTTGGCAACGAGGGCGGATTATTGTTATGCAGCTGGCCGAAAGGTGGTAAGTTGTCGTTGCCTTTTGTTTACAGTGATGAGGTATGGACGGGCATCGAACACCAGGTTGCCTCGCACCTGGTGCTGATGGGTGATGTTGATAAAGGATTAGAAGTTCTTCGCACTTCGCGCAATCGCTACGATGGACGTGTTCGCAACCCGTTCAATGAATATGAATGCGGGCATTGGTATGCGAGAGCCTTATCAAGTTATGGATACTTGCAGGCATTGACCGGTATTCGATATGATGCAGTGGATAAAACATTATTTATTGATTCAAAGATCGGTGACTTCACAAGTTTTCTTTCAACCGAAACAGGTTTTGGAACGGTAAACCTTAAACAGGGTAAAGTTTCCGTAAAGATCGTTTATGGTTCAGTTGATATAAATAAAACAGTGATCGAAAAATAACAATCTGTGCTTAGTTAAGACAAGTTCTTTACTCCGAAAATCTATAAGTAGGTTTTGGATAGCCTGGTTGAAATGAATCCAGGTTATTTATTTCAATATGGCAGTTCAGATCCTCTCTTTTTTTTATTGCCTGGAAAAAAATCCTTTTTAATTGATCAGGATTTGTTTCAACACGCTCATTCACCAGGACTGTTGCATGATCCGCGATCATATTATTCCAATTTTCTTTATTCATTCTCTCGTTATTGGTGAAGCTGATCTTTTGCTGCCAATCGCCGCTTTTTAGAAAAGATTTCAAATGACCAATTGTAAGATGATCATAAGAAATAGCATCGGACAAATCATTAATAAATTCAAAACATTTTTGAACAGCCCTTCCTTTTGAATGAATAGTTATAAAAGCGTCTAACCACGCCAGGGCCGCTTCTCCATCGGCGTATTTTTCATAATCAATATCAAGTGATCTAGATGTGACATGCGGATTTTTTTTATTCAAATTTTCCAGCCATTGCAGTACCGATGTTTCATCTCTTGAATCCTGGAACAAAACTTGTTTCCCCGGGTACCCTGATTCAAACATTAATTTGATTTTATTGATTTCATCCTTTGAAAGTGTATCGGATTTGTTGACAATTAAAATAGTTGCTTCTTCTAACTGTTTCTTATAAATGTATCGAACATTTTCGCTTATGAAAGAAGAGCAACCTTCCAGTGAGGAAAGCAACAACTGGCCATCCGCAAATACCGATAATACTGTTTCAATACCGGGTTCGTATTGAAGGATTGGTTTTACGATCGTTGCCACAAGGTCAGCACAGGAACCAACAGCCTCAGCAAAAATGATCTCAGGATGTGCGGAAGCAATTATGTTCCGGATAGCGGAATGAAATTGTTCATAGTTACAGCAGAAGCATCCGTTTTTAATTTCACGATTCAGAATATTGAGACTATCGACGAAAGCGGTATCCACTAATTGAGAACCCTGGTCGTTGGTAATAATGGCAACCCGGATCTTTTTTTTCAAAAGCGTTTTACATGCAGTAGTTATTGCAGTTGTTTTGCCGCTTCCTAAAAATCCCCCAACAAGGTAAAGCTTCATAAGTGAAAATTACATTAGAAGATTAGTGCCGGGTTTCAAAGATAAGACAGGACATGTCTTACATTTGATCATCAATTTTTATACATGAGTCATTCAGCCCGGGTCATCTTCAAATTTTTAATAATTGTCTGTACCATATTTCTGTTGCTCATCAATGAAAAGCTCATTGCACAGACCACTGATCAGCAGAATGATGAAATGTATCGCCCGCAAATTCATTTTTCACCGGAAAAAAAATGGATGAATGATCCCAATGGCCTGGTTTATTATAAAGGAGTCTATCATTTATTTTTCCAGTATCATCCTTATAGCTCGGTTTGGGGGCCAATGCACTGGGGACATGCAACAAGCCGTGATCTGATCCACTGGAAGCGTGAAGCAATCGCTATTTATCCTGATAGTCTCGGGATGATCTTTTCAGGCAGTGCCGTTGTTGATGAAAAAAATACTTCAGGTTTTGGTGAAAATGGAAAAGTGCCATTAGTAGCCATCTTTACTCAACATGACGCAAAAGCCGAGAAGGAAGGGAAAAATAATTTTCAAAATCAAAGTTTGGCATACAGTCTTGATAATGGAAAAACATGGATCAAATATTCCGGCAACCCGGTTCTAAAAAACCCGGGCATAACTGATTTCCGTGATCCTAAAGTAATGTGGTATAAACCGCAAAAGAAATGGATCATGACACTTGCGACGAAAGATGTAATTACATTTTATTCATCACCTGATCTGAAAAAATGGAAAAAAGAAAGTGAGTTTGGAAAAGGCATTGGCGCTCATGGCGGCGTTTGGGAATGTCCCGATCTTTTTCAACTAAATGACAACGGTAAAAAAGTTTGGGTGCTGATCGTGAATCTTAATCCAGGCGGACCTAACAACGGTTCCGCAACGCAATATTTTGTTGGTGATTTCGATGGAAATAAATTTTCATCTTTTAGTACCGATATTAAGTGGCTGGATTATGGTCCTGATGAATATGCAGGTGTTACCTGGTCCAATACAGGAAACCGAAAAATATTTTTAGGATGGATGAGCAACTGGCTATATGCAAATAAGGTTCCGACAGAAACATGGAGAAATGCCATGACCGTGCCGCGTGAATTAAGATTAAAGCATGCGGGTCATCAAATTTTAATTGCTTCCGAACCCGTGAGTGAATTATCGGTTATAGAATCAAAGCCTCTCATCCGTAAAAATATCTCCGTTTCAAACAAAACAGATCTTACGAAGGCAATTGGAAATTTACAGATACCTTCTTGTTTAAAGCTTACTCTTGAGGAAGCAAAAGATTTTACGATAACGCTTTCAAACGAGGGCGGTGATAAATTGGTAATTGGTTTCGACAAAAATCAAAACAGGTATTTTATTGACAGAACTCAATCAGGTAAAATAGGCTTTGAAAAAGATTTTGCCGCTATACATTCAGCTCCACGTTTTACAAATGATAAGAAGATGACCATTTCATTGATAATAGATGTAAGCTCAGTAGAGTTATTCGCAGATGATGGATTAACGGTGATGACTGAGATATTTTTTCCAAATAAACCGTACAACCAGATCCATGTTGAATCGCCCGGAACTATTTGGATCAAACAACTGGAATTCTCAACATTGAAAAATATTTGGTAAACTACCGTTCATTACTCATTATTTATTATTGATTATTCTATTCCATGCTCAGACTTCTTACAGAATCTATTAAGACAGCACGGATCGATTGAAGACAGGCGGTGATCAATGCAATGAATGATCAGAAGGACATCAAAAGTGATTCTATTTTCAGATATTAATACGAACTTCATCGCTGAATATTTAATGAAAATGAAAATAATAACTGCATCATTCATCTGCACTGGTTTATTTCTTTCTGCATGCAACAGCGATCAAACAGCAGAAAAAAAACAGGGAGAATCCACAATAACAACTCCTGTTGATCCTTCAAAAGACTGGAAATTCGGCGTAGCCTTATGGACATTTCATACGGTTAGTTTTTCCGGATCCTTAGATAAAGTGGATAGTGCGGGTTTGAAATATATTGAACCCAATACATTCAGCAAAACGGGGATTGAACCAAACGACTCATCGATTTCGAAGTTGTCACCCGCAGGCATCAACAAACTAAAATCAATGATCGAACAAAAAGGGCTTATTTGTGAAACGCTTTACATTGTCGGAGACTCAACATTGCAATCCTGGATAAAACAATTTGAAATAGCCAAACAATTTGGAGTGAAATATGTAACCACAGAACCACCACTCAGTATGTGGGACAGTATCGATAGTCTTGCCGGTGCCTTTGGAATAAAAGTGGCTATTCACGAACACTGGAACGGATCCAGCCATTACTGGAATCCCGACATAACATTAATGGCATTAAAAGGGCATTCTAATTTTGGTGTATGCGCAGACCTGGGTCACTGGCCAAAAAGCGGCATTGATCCTTTGGATGCAGTAAAAAAACTGGCGGGGCATATTCTCGTTATTCATCTGAAAGATATAGCTGCTTATAATGATCCTTTATTAAAAGATGTACCTGTAGGAACCGGTGTAGTTAAGTTTCCTGAAATATTTGCTGAATTAAAAAAACAAAATTTCAAAGGGTACATTTATATAGAAAGGGATGCCGAGGATCAACCCAGCAACCTGCCTTCAGTTATCCGAACTGTGAAATATTATAATGAACAAATAAGCAAATTGAAATAATTCAATAAATTTTACCAAACATAAGTTCCAACCGCACCTGCATCCAGGCTTGTGGTAACTATTTTACCTTTGAACCCAATATTAAAATTCTGAAAACTATTACCATCATTCTCCACAATCAGTACGGTATTTCCATTTGGTGCAGTAAAGGCAACATTCTGGAGATCTCCCGGGATATTAGTTTGAATTCTTACAGAACCCGGGCGGACAAATTTTGAAACATGAGCAATAATATAATAACCGACGTTTTTTGTAACACCCGAACCGATGGTAACGGCGCCTTTACAGGTCGTACATCCGCCGTTCGTATGAGGGCCATAGTAAAGATTATTCGCGAGATTCCATTCAAGGGCATTTTTACTCCAGTTGCGGGTGGAACCGATGATCACTCCGCGCAAATGCCATTTCAGATCAGTAGCAAAATTGCCTGTGGATGAAGTATACAATTCAGTAAAATAAACATTCTTATCCGGATACGCATTGTGTACAGTGCTCAATGCACTGATCTCGCCTCCATATAAATGAAATGCCGAACCATCCACATATTGCCTTGCGTCTGCATCATTCAATATATCCAGAGGATAATCGGGCCTGTCACAATTATGGTCGTATAAAATAATTTTAGTCGTGATGCCGTTTGCACGAAATGCAGGTCCAAGATGCTTTTTAATAAAGCTATCTTCTTCGGCCGATGACATCAGCATACTTGGATTATTACCTCCGTATAAAGGTTCATTTTGCACAGTGATCGCATCAATAGTAATTCCTTTTGCTTTCATTGCACGGATATACTTCACAAAATAGTTTGCATATACACCATAGTATTGCGGTAACAGGCTACCACCAATGGAACTGTTATTCGTTTTCATCCACAAAGGAGGAGACCAGGGTGAACCCAATATTTTTATTGTTGGATTAATCGTTAAAATTTGTTTTAATACAGGGACCAGGTTTAGGGTATCAACACCCAAACTAAAATTTTCCAAGGTGGTATCTGTTTGACCGGGTGGTATATCATCATAAGAAAAAACAGAAGCACTTAAGTCTGACGCGCCAATGCTGAGACGTAAATAACTGATCCCAATACCCGTGCTATCGGTGCCAAAAAATTCCTGCAACAAGTCCGCTCTTGCCGATGTTGCCATCCCATTCAATACATCTGCGCTTCCTCCTGTTAATGCAAAACCAAAACCGTCAACTGTTTGAAACATTTGTGTTGGATCAACATTAATAGTACCGTAGCTGTTGGTCTGGCTGCTCCAGTTCAATGCAATATTTTGTTTTTTAAAAAGAATTGCCTGGTCACCGGTTGTCATCCAAAAAGCAATATCCGAATGAACAGGAGTAGAATCAACAGGAGGCTGATTTCCGGAATTATCCAAAGGCGGGTTTTTTTTACAACTTGCAAATTGCAACAACAAGAAAATTAGTCCTGTTATTTTAATTCCGGATCTTATGCCTTTGATAAAAAGTTTCATTGTTTCCCATTTATCAAATAGTAATGAAATCGGGAAGGTTTTCTGTTTCAATCTAGATGCCAATCTTTGAAAACTCAGCAATGTTGTCATTGTTGCTGATAGACGCGTACATAGTCAACGATCATCCATTGAGGGAAATAAGTCGTTGCATCAGGATCACCCGGCCAGTTGCCCCCCACTGCTACATTAAAGATGAAAAAGAACGAAGCATTGAAAGGATAAGAGTAAGAACCAACATCTGTTTTGTTTACGGTTAAGTATAAATTATTGTCCACAAAAATTTTCACTGTGTCTTGTTTCCATTCCAGGGAAAAAACATGAAACTGATCAGAAAAATTTCCGCTCGGTAATATATAACTATCACCTTTCTGCCCGGGATTCGACAATACACCATAATGTAAGGTTCCATAAACTTTAGTAGGCTCTTGTCCCAGCAGTTCCATAATGTCCGTTTCTCCGCAAGCCGGCCAGCCAGCAGTGCTGATATTACTTCCCAACATCCATAGGGCAGGCCAGATTCCTTTTCCCTTTGGCAGAATGGCGCGAATATCAATGCGTCCATAGGTGAATTCTTTTTTCCCCTGCGTTGTGATTCTTGCCGAAGTATACGAAGAGCCACTATAATTTTCTTTAAGCGCATGAATCACTAATTTTCCATCCTGCAGCGTTGTATTGTTAACCCTGCTTGTATAATTTTCCAATTCATTATTTCCCCATCCGTTGTTTCCGGTTTCATAATTCCATGCTGACTGATCCAAACTTGTACCGTTAAATTCATCACTCCATATTAAAGAATATCCTGTATAAGAAGTTGGTGCATCATAGCCAGTATCATTAAATAAAACTTTTGAGTCATCGTTGCGGATGGTGGCTGTACCAATTGATTTACCCAACGAAGCATTCGTTGGATTGGACAGAATCACGCTAAATTGTTCATCACTCTCTTCGATATCATCTGCAATCACATTGACTGAAATTTTTTTTGATGTTTCGTTTGGCTGAAAGCTCAGTGTTTGGCTCAGTAATGCTGTATAATCGCTCCCGCTCGTTGCCGTTCCATCCTGGGTAGAATAACTTACTGTGACAATTTTAGTAGAAGGATGATCAAGGGTAACTTCAAACTCGAAAGTTGAGGTGCCAGTGTTACCTTCGAAACCATTAACATCACTGATTGAAATGGCGGGGTCAGTTTGAGAGTTCACTCCCGCACTTTTTTTGCAACTGAACGAAACAAATGCAATAAACAAAAAAAATATTCTGCCTGGCATCTTAAAGATTTTATTCAAAATTAGACAAAAGGGGTGGTATGGCCCACCCCTGCTGTTTTTATCATTACTACTATTTTTTTCGAAAATTTATATTTATGATAATACTCCATGAATTTCATTTAATTGGAACGAAGAGTAAATGTCCACCAGTAATTTGCAGGCATGTAAACAGCCAGTTTTATAACATCGTTATTGGCAGTATTATCATGGGTCATAGAAACAATATCATACGTAATTGAATTTACCGGTCCACTGGGTATTTCTCCATTGTTTGTTACTTTCTGCAAACCAATATGGGCGCCAAGACCTATTACTTTCAATTGACCAAGATTCTTACTGCCGGCGTTAGGGATCACTGCGAAACGGAAATTTCCCGAACCCCAGGGTTGCTGTACCGCTGTAAACAAGCTATTGCTTTCACAGGAACTGCCATTATCACCCATGTAACCATCGGGGTAAAAATCGCCCTTGTTATCATATACAAATGTTCCTTCCGCGTTAAAGGTGAAAGCATAAGTATCATCGAATTCGCAGGACCGGCCGGTGACATCACCTGCAGTACTGGCCCACCATGAGCCATCATCCGGACCAGAAGGTCCTACTTTATAAGCACCGGCATTGGGATCAAGCCTCCAAGTTTTTGTTCCGCATCCTGTTAAAAAACCGATCGCGGTTCCATTGCAGGCATTCGGATCATTTTGATCAATCTTTACCTGTTTTGTTATTGAATCCAGTCCACCGTTGCCGGCTGCGATAAGTGTTACGCTGTAAGTTCCGGCAAAAGTGAAATGCATACTTGCAGAATCTTTATTATCCACTCTTAGCCCGGTTGAATACTGGAACCAATGTGCAACAGAAGGCGATGAAGTTGTATTAACAAATATCACCGTGTTCGGGTCCGTACTGCCCGGGAGAATTGAAAAATCAGCCTTTGGTTTTGTCTGCAAACTAAAATTCTTATCGGCTTTGCAGGAATAAAATATATATAACAGGATCAATAGTATTGAACCAATACCGATCCACTTTTTTAATACAAGAATTTGCATAAAATATTTTTTATAAATGGTAAGAGAATATTTCAGTATCCATTGTTTTGTTTTAGTTGAGTATTATTGATCTCAGCCAAAGGGATCGGTAATACTTCATTAATACCTGTTTTAAAACCTTTAAAAGCAAGTACAGATGGGGCTTTCCCGGTACGAACCAGGTCAAACCAGCGATGACCTTCGGTGGCCAATTCCAGTTTGCGTTCATTATAAATATTATCCAATGTTGCCGGTACGGAAGGCAAGTCCACACGCTGACGCACCTTATCCAGATAGGATTGCGCTTTTGCCGCATCACCACCACCTCTTACCAATGCTTCTGCTTCCAGCAAATAAGTATCTGCCAGGCGTATCTCAACATAGTCATTTGGGTAGTTCAGAGCACCATCACCCAAAGCAGGAGTATATTTTTTTAACGGGGGATATTTGTTAATGAACAAACCCGTGTTTTGATAACCGGCAACATAACTTGAACCGCTAGCATTAGTTATGCTGTCGATATCAGCAACTGTTGTTTCATAACGTGGATCTCCATACAATTGTGCTGCAAAAGCCGGAATGATGGGATTAAAACTCCAGCCTGAATTGTAAGTAGGTCCAGAATAAGATCTTGGACCTGTCATTGTGCAATACACATTACCTTCAAAATTTGGCCAGCTTCCCCATCCCGCATTTTGACCATTGGTATGTACAATTTCAAAAACGGCTTCGCTATTGAATTTTTTATCTGGATTAAAATTATCAGCGTAGTTTGGTAAAAGTGCATAGCTATCTGAATTGTTTACCTGTTCAAGATAATTAGCGGCTTCCAGCATCCGGCTTTCATTATTTTCATAAATGATCACTTTGCCTAAAAGTGCATTACCGGCGCCCCTTGTAATCCTTCCATTTTCGCTGACAGATACAGTTTCAGGCAGATCAGGAATCGCTTCTTTCAAATCTCTTTCAATTTGCGCATATACTGAATCAGGGCTTGCCTGTGTTACTTTATAAATTTCTGCTGTTGGAAGTGGGGAAGTAAGAAGAGGAATATTTTTAAACAGGCGAACAAGCCAGAAATTATAATAAGCCCGCAGCCATTTTGCTTCGGCTATGTATCTCTTTTGCAAATCGGTGCTTAAGCCCGGAACACCTGCAGAAATTTTTTGAAGAATTAAGTTAGACCTGTAAAGACCTGTAAAGTTCCGGTCCCAATAACCTGCCTGTGGTCCAACTGCGGGAGTTAAAGTATAGTTGTTCCAAACTTGCCAAAAATTCATATCGGTAGAACTACCACCACCAGTATAACATTCGTCGGATGCCGAATTGAGTCCGCCCAAAGGACATATATAAGTGTTGTCAGTGCCACCTACTTCCATTCCAAGAGGATCATAAGCAGCAACAAGACCTGTAAACGCTTCCTGGGGTGTTTGATAATAATTTGATTCCAGGAACTGGCCCTGAGGAGTTACATCGAGGAAAGTTTTTCTGCAAGAAGCCAGGATAACAGCTCCCCCGACGAACAGGCCTAAATATATAATGAGTTTCTTTTTCATATAGATTACTTTAAAAAATTTAAAAACCAAGATTTAATCCGACCAGGAATGTGCGCGCCTGCGGATACACACCTCGATCGATACTAAAGCTGCTTCCTCCTATTTCAGGATCAAAGCCGGAATATTTAGTAAAGGTTACAAGGTTGCTGGCGCTTGCATAGATCCTTATTCTTTGAACTCCATACTTACCCAATAGCTTAGTGGGTAAAGTATAGCCGATCTGAAGATTCTTAATTCTGAAATAAGAACCATCAGATAAATAGAAAGATGAAGGATTCGTGAAATTGCCATTAGGATCAGAGGTACTTAATCTTGGAAAACTATTGGATGTACCGGGACCGGTCCAACGCGTCAATGCTTTTGTTGTCCAATTAGCAGTTAAGATATCCAGCCGGCGAAGACCCTGGAAAATTTCATTGCCTGCAACGCCTAATCCAAATATGGTTACATCAAAATTTTTCCAGCTTGCTGAGGCCGTAAAACCAAATGTCCAATTTGGTGTTGGATCACCGATATAAATTCTGTCATCACTTGAAATTTTTCCATCTCCGTTTAAATCAGCCCAGATAAAATCACCGGGCCTGGCATTAGGTTGTATCAGGTTACCATCCTTACCTGTATAGCTATTGATCTGTGCCTGAGTTTGGAAAATGCCTAAGGTTTTAAATCCATAAAAGGCATTTAAAGGATGACCCACGGCTGTTCTTTCTATTTCATAAGCGCTTGCCTGGAAAGTGGCACCGGTAAGATAATCATTCAGGCCGATGTTGGTTATTGAATTGGTAACATAAGAAACATTACCCCTGAAGTTCACATTTACATCTCCGATTTTTTTATTGTAACCCAATTCAAGTTCCACGCCTTTGTCCCGCAGATCAGCCACATTACCATAAGGATTTCCTGATGCACCTACATAACCGGGTATTTTAACCTGCAACAACATACCGGTTGTTTTCTTGATAAAATAATCAAAGGTTACCGTAAAGTCTTTGTAGATCGTAGCATCAAAACCAAGATCAGTCTGACTGGTTTGTTCCCATTTAAGATCGGGGTTTGCCGGTGCATTGGGTGCATATCCTGTTGTAAGATTATTTTCGCCAAATGTGTAATTAAATCCTCCTCCCACTGTGGATACATATTGAAAATCGCTGAGTGATTGATCATTACCATTTACTCCATAAGAACCGCGGATCTTTAAAAAGTTCACGATCTTATTATCAGGCCAGAAAACTTCTTTTGTAGGAACCCAGCCTGCCGAAGCTGAAGGGAAATAACCAAACCTGTTATTACTTCCGAATCTTGAAGAACCATCCGCACGTAAGATGCCTGTGAAGAGATATCTTCCGTTATAATCATAATTAATTCTTCCAAAATAAGAAACAAGACGGTAAGGTTGATTTTCATAACCACCACCAATACGATTAGCCGCCGGAATATTCCAGTTCATGGAAGCTTCGCCGAAGGAAGTTATTGGTAACCCGCTGGCAGTATTGTTTACACCTGAAGCACTGTTTTCCTGCACGCCCATACCAGCAAGAGCCGTTAAGTTGTGCTTTTGATAACTGCGAGTGTAAGAAATTGTATTATCCCAATTCCAAATCAAGCCCTGGCTATTCTGCCGGAAGAATGAGTTTGCAACAGTATTCTTATTCGTTGCACTCAAATAAAAAAGAGGAGTGAAAGATTCATTTCCATAAAAGGCTAATTTGGCCCCGATGTTTGAGCGGAACTGTAAACCTTTTATTGGTTTTATTTCCAGGTACGCATTGCCTACAATATTGTGCGACCAACCGAAGTTTCCCTGCTGAGTTTGAATATACGCAAGAGGATTTGTCATTTCCTGGCCAACATAGTAGGAAATACCATAAGGATTTCCAAACGGATCTTTAATTGTGTAAAGACTATTATTGAGATATTCAGTTGCATTCGGTTGTGCTGAAATATTTGTAATTACCGATGGAGTGATCGGGTCAAGGTTAATTGCAGAGCTTAATGGTCCGCCAAATTCACTGTTTGTATTCAGGCCTCCCTGGCTCTTTATATATGAGTAACCGAGATTCTCACCAAATGTTACCCAGTTCGCCAATTTATGTGAGGAATTAAGCCGGATCGTAAGTCTTTTGTAATTTGAAATTGAACTGGATACAATTCCTTCCTGGTTGAAAAATCCGAAAGAACTATAAAAAGTCGAACGATCATTTCCACCTGAAATATTGACTTCATGATCCTGGATCTGTGCACTGTTATTAAAAAGAAGATCCTGCCAATTGGTTCCTTTTCCCAATGAAGCCGGATCAGCAAAAATAATATCACCACCTGCATTTAATGAAGCTTCATTTCTCAATGTGGCATATTGTTCTGCATTCAATAAATTCAATTTCCTTTCAGGAGATTGAACGCCATAATAACCGTTATAACCCACATGTAATGCACCGGATCTTCCTTTCTTAGTAGTAATTAAAATAACACCACCGGCAGCACGTGTTCCATAGATGGCTGCCGAAGCCGCATCTTTTAATACTTCGATTGATTCGATATCATATTGATTTAAATAATCAATACCACCGATATCAATAGGTACACCATCAACTATATAAAGAGGGTTGCTATTATTAATCGAAGTAATGCCTCTTATTCTTACTGTGGCTGATGCGCCCGGTGCACCGGAACTTTGTGCAATCGTTAACCCCGAAGTTCTGCCTTGCAGGGATTGTTCGATCCTGTTGACAGGCATACTTTCGAGATCTTTTGCTTTGACACTGGAAATGGAGCCGGTGACATTTGCTCTTTTCTGTGTACCATAACCGATCACCACCACTTCATTCAATGAATTGGCGCGGGGTTCCAATTGAACTATTATGGGTATGGCCGCTGAAGTAACAGGTATTTCCTGGTCTACCATACCAATATAAGTTATCACCAACACGTTGCCAATACCGGGAACTTTAATACTAAAACTACCATTAACATCAGTTAAAGTAGCCATATTTGTTCCCTTTACTTTTACGGTAGCTCCTGAAAGAACTTCGCCGCTCGCTTTGTTAGTGATCTTTCCGTTTACTTCAAACGCCTGGGCAAGTACAACGGAAAAAAATAATTGGATGAAAAAGCTGGTTAACAGCAATAGGATTCTCATTTTCATATAAACATGTTAGTTTAATTGTAAAAAAAATACCCTGATCTCATTAGTAAGATCAGAGAGAGTCATATCTTTTTTAAACTTGCTGAACTATTTTAAGTGTTGGTCGGAGAAAGTCGATTGGAGAAAGTTGATTGGAGAAATTCGGGTTGCAAAGTTATTTATACAATTCACTTTTTGTATGACCAGGATGAGTTGTTTTACTGATTAAAATCAGCATGCCTGATGCAGCGTTTTTCAGTTTTCGTGAAACCACTACTCGTGACTTTTATCACATTTCCCATCTGAATGTCGAAATAGCTTTGCAGTATAAATGGAAAGAATGATGAAAAATATGATCATACTTGGAGCAGGAACTGCCGGAACGATGATGGCGAATCATCTGCATGGAAAACTCAATAAAAAAGAATGGGAAATAACGATCATTGATGAAAGAAAAAATCATTACTATCAACCCGGGTTTTTATTTCTTCCCTTTGATCTCTACACTCCTGAGAGCCTTGTTCAACCCATTGAAAAATTTATTCCAGGGGATGTACATTTCATTAATGACAAAATTGAAAAGATAATTGCCGGGGATCATTTAATAAAAATGGCAACTGGTGAAACTTATCATTACGATATTCTCATCATTGCAACAGGCGCCGATATAGCACCCGAAGAAACAGAAGGAATGAATGATAAGGAATGGGAAAAATCAATTTTCAACTTCTACACTTTTGAAGGAGCATTGGCATTGCGCAATAAATTAAGAGACTGGAAAGGTGGTGATCTTGTAGTTCATATTACTGAAATGCCGGTAAAATGCCCCGTGGCTCCGCTGGAATTTGCATTTCTCGCCGATTCCTATTTCAAACACAAAGGCATTCGTGATAAAGTAAATATCATTTATGTAACGCCATTAAGCGGGGCCTTTACAAAACCAAAAGCAGCGAAAGCCTTAGAGCATTTACTTATTGAAAAAAACATATCAATTGTTGGTGATTTTGCCATTGAACGAATCGATAATGATAAAAAAACAATGATCGATTATGGCGGCAAGGAAGTTGCGTTTGATCTTTTAGTAACTGTGCCAACAAACAAAGGCAATGCTATGATTGAGCGTTCAGGCCTCGGGGATGAACTCAACTATGTGCCTGCAAATAAAGCAACATTGCAATCATTAAAGCATGAAAATATTTTTGTGATCGGAGACGCGGCAGCCATCCCTGCTTCAAAAGCAGGATCCGTTGCACATTTTGAAGCAGAGATCCTTACTAAAAATATTTTGCACTACATCCATCATGAGCCATTGACCGAAGAATTTGACGGTCACGCCAATTGCTTTATTGAAACAGGAAACCGCAGGGCGTTGCTGATTGATTTTAATTATACCCATGAGCCGGTAGCAGGATCATTTCCTTTTGCAGGTTTAGGTCCTTTGGAATTACTCAAAGAAAGTCATATGAATCATTTCGGGAAAATTGCTTTCAGGTGGATCTATTGGCACATGCTGCTGAAAGGAAGGCATATACCATTTGTATCGGCAAAAATGCAGGAAGCAGGAAAAGAATTTACGTAAACTAAAATATTTTATATGGAAAAAATAATTGCAGGAAAAACAATAGCTGTAAACGAAGAGGGTTATTTAACCAATTTTTCTCAATGGGACAAACCAATCGGTGAAGAACTGGCTAAAGAAGCAAACATTGATCTCACACCGGTTCACTGGAATCTTATTCACTATATCCAGGATGAATATAAAAAAGAAGTTCCGCTCACGATCCGGAAAATTGGCAAGAGTGGCGTGGTGGACATAAAGGGATTCTATGAATTATTTCCCACAGCGCCATTAAAAACAGCATCGAAAATTGCCGGCATTCCCAAACCGGCAAGTTGTATCTGATTTTATAATCCTTAA
Organism: Chitinophagales bacterium; assembly: GCA_044448365.1. Taxonomy (GTDB): domain Bacteria; phylum Bacteroidota; class Bacteroidia; order Chitinophagales; family Chitinophagaceae; genus VBAU01. The sequence goes on along the minus strand of JBIOGV010000039.1, from coordinate 775 downwards.
AAAAAAATTATGAATGAAAATGGTCAGAACGGGCATATAAAAAAAATGATGATCATTCTTTCCAGGTCCGGTCTTGAAAGTGTATATGCAGCTTTCGTATTGGCAAACGGAGCAAGAATGGAGGGAATTGAAGCAGAGATCTTTTTTACTTTTTTTGGCCTCGATGCCATACATAAAAAGAAATTAAACCATCTGCACATCGCCACAGTTGGTAATCCTTCTATGAATATGCCTACTCTTATCGGCGGCTTACCCGGAATGGAAGCACTGGCCACACATATGATGAAAAAGGAAATGGAAAAAGTGGACATGCCTGAAGTTCCTGAATTCATTGAAATCCTGAAAGCATCGGGTGTAAAGCTATGGGCCTGTAAACTGGCTATGGACATGTTTCATTATGAAAAGAATGACATGTATGATGAAATTGATGGAGTATTAACCGTAGGTGATTTTTATAAAAAAGGTGAAGGAACAGGCGTGCACATGCTGTTCGTTTGATATCTCATAACATACAATTGTGCAGGAAAATTAAAGGAGAGTTGCTTTTATTTGTTTAGTAACTCTCTTTTTCCATCAGGTTAAGATCAAGAATTTCTATTTGTTGATTTTTGAGTAAACGGATCATTCCTTTTTCAGAAAGTTTTTTCATGAGTCTTGATATAACCTCTCTCGAAGAATTGAGTTCTTCCGCCACTTCAGTATTATTAATGGTAAGAATGGAAGTGTTGTGTATTTGCTGCTCTCTTTTTATATAATTGAGTAACCTCTCATCCAT
>JBIOGV010000038.1:0-19549 GCA_044448365.1 Chitinophagales bacterium | reverse complement strand
TAATTTGCCTACACCATTTATATCAATTATTTCAAAAGGATTATCATGCAAAATGTTTTTCTCTGCATACAAAGGCAGGAATTTATTTTCTGCATCTTCTCTTGAGAAGGAGAAGGTAGCTTGAGTCAGATCGTTTGTACCGAATGAGAAGAACTCAACTTCTTTTGCGAGTTCATCGGCAGTTACGCAGGCTCTTACAACTTCGATCATAGTTCCGAATTTGAATACGAGCTTGATTCCTTTTTCTTTTTCGATCTTTTGTCTTATTTCATCTACATATGCTTTTACCTGTCTTAATTCTTCTGCATTACAAACCTGCGGCACCATGATTTCCGGACGTACATCAATACGTGCCTGCTGGCATTCTGCGGCTGCTTCCAATATGGCTTGTATCTGCATTTTGTAAATTTCAGGATAGGTGAGACCTAAACGCACTCCGCGATGACCCAGCATTGGGTTCACTTCAAACAGGTCATGAACTTTCTTCAGCATCTGTTCTTTTTTCACAATTGCCTGGTCGATCAATTCAACACCTTTTTCATTGAATGGAAGCTCGGCCTTTGTATTTTCATCATAAGCATGCAGCAGGCGCAGACTGTTAAACAAATTAGTGACTCCGCTTGCTGTGTCTTTCAGGTGGCGCAGATGAATTAATTCTTCTCTCAATTCATCTTCAGAAGGTAAAAATTCATGAATAGGAGGATCCAACAAACGAACAGTTACCGGGCGCGGGGCCATTACCGTAAGAATATCTTTGAAATCCTGTTTTTGAATTGGCAACAGTTGATTCAATGCGGCTTGCCTGTCTTCTTCAGTGTTGGCAAGGATCATTTCAACAACTATCGGCAAACGATCAGGTGCATTAAACATTCTTTCTGTACGACATAAGCCAATGCCCATCGCTCCATAATTCAACGCTTTTTGCGCAGCTTCCGGAGTATCCGCATTCGCCATCACCTTTAATTGTGCAACCTCATCAGCCCATTGTAATAGTCTTTTTAATTCATCACTGAAAGTAGGTTCAACAGTTGGAATTACTCCCTGGTAAACATAACCGGTTCCACCATCGATGGTAATGAAGTCACCTTCATGTAAAATCCTGTCACCAATCTTAGCCTGGCGAAGTTTTACATCAACATGAATTCCTTCTGCACCCGCTACGCATGGCTTACCCATTCCTCTTGCGACCACTGCAGCATGGGAAGTTTTACCACCACGGCTTGTCAAAATTCCCTGGGCAGCAAAGAACCCATGAATATCTTCGGGTTTGGTTTCTTCACGAACAAGAATCAACTTATGACCCGAATGTCCTAACAGTTCGGCTCTGTCTGCATCAAATACACATTGGCCTGATGCAGCGCCCGGAGAAGCCGGAAGACCCTGCGCTAATGGCAATGATTTATGTGATGAATCTAAACGCGGATGTAATAATTGTTCAAGCAATTCCGGTTTTAATCTCAATAATGCTTCTGTTTTTGAGATCAGTTTTTCGGTCACCATTTCCACAGAAGTGCGAACCATAGCAGTGGCATTCATTTTACCATTGCGGGTCTGCAGGCAATAAAGCACTCCTTTTTCAATAGTGAATTCAAAATCCTGTATTTCTTTATAATGACTTTCCAGTTTATCACGGAGCTCTTCAAGCTGGCGATACAGGTCGGGCATTTCTTCTTTCAATTGTAAGACAGCCTTGGGTGTTCTGATACCGGCAACTACATCTTCACCTTGTGCATTCACAAGATATTCACCGAACAGAATATTTTCTCCGGTTCCGGGGTCACGGGTGAAGGCAACACCTGTTGCACTGTCATTGCCCATATTACCAAATACCATGGCGACAACGTTTACAGCAGTCCCATTTGCCATTTGAGGAGTAATATTGAATTCACGACGATAATCAATAGCTCTTTTCCCTGACCAGGAATTGAAAACTGCTTTGATCGCGATTTCGAGCTGTTCGAATACATTTTCCGGGAATGGTTTATTGGTGTGTTCTTGTACAGCCAGTAAAAAGCGTTCACTGACTTCTTTCAGATTTTCAGTGCTCAAACCAATGTCAAGTTTTACGCCGGCTTTGCGTTTAACATCTTCAAATATTTTATCGAATTTTTCATCTGGTACTCCCAAAGCAACTTTACCAAAAAGCTGGATGAAACGGCGATAGGCATCATAGCAAAAACGTTCATTGCGGGTTTGAACGATCAGTCCCTGCAATGTTTTTTGATTCAATCCAAGATTGAGAATGGTATCCATCATGCCCGGCATTGATAGTGCGGAACCTGAACGAACGGAAACCAATAATGGATTTTGAGGGTCGCCAAAAATTTTACCGGTAGCCCTTTCTACTTCCTGCATGTGCTCGGTAACCTGTGCAATCACACCGCCCGGCAGGGAACGATTGGCATTGGCAAGATAAGAAAGACAAGCTTCGGTAGAGATAACAAAACCCGGAGGAACATTGAGACCAATCTGTGTCATTTCGCAAAGATTGGCGCCTTTGCCGCCCAGTAATTGTTTGTTTTTTCCATCGCCTTCTTTAAATGCGAAGACGAATTTTTTGATAGGTTTTTCTTTGTTTTGTGGTGACGCTTCTTTACGAAGGTCCAATGTATCGGGAGTACTCATAAATAGGTTTTTTATCCGTTAAAGGTAGACGCGGCCAAAAGGTCAGAATATGACGAACTTCAATTCAGTGCATAATAAAAATCATGCAGCTCAGTGATTTAACAGGTATATTTCCAAATTCAGTTATGAGTTGAGTGTTAAGAGTTATGGGTTCTTTTGAAAAAGTTAAAATAAATGGTGAGAACAATGACGATTAAAAAAGTTACGAGCGTTGCGGTATCTGCAATGGCAGGATCGATATTTCTTCCGCTGATCTTATCGGCATAATATTTAATAAACGAATTGGGAAGATTTGTTTCTCCTAATTTTTCTTTCACTTTCCATTGCCAATCCGTAATAGGGCAGTAGCCCCAGCCAAACCAAATACCAAGCACAAACCAGGAAAATGCGGTAGCTGCAACAGTAATCAAATGCACCTTTCTTGTCTTTATCCACATCCAGCCAAAAAGATTAAAGCCGATCAAAATAAGATGAGCAAGAGTCAGAAGTATGTCGAGGAATCTGAGCACTGGTTTAATTAAAGTCTGAGATTTATTTGCAAAATTATGTTTCGGAAAGAGAATATGATTTGCTTCGTGTCAATCGTGACCACGCAAGCTTTGAAAAAAATATGGTCACAAAGCGCACAAAGCTTGCACAAAGCACACAAAGAATGTACGCGAAATGCTGAAAGAAATGTAATTAATTTAAAGTAATGAGAATTTGGCTGCTTCCTCAAAATCCATCCTAATCCTGTAAATCATGGTTCAGAATTTGAACTTCTTCAAATATTCCGCATCAGCCTTTGCACAATCCATTTCAGTTGTATTATCATAGCGTTCCTGCTCTACAATATAATATTGCATGCCGTTCGCTTTTGCAGTTTTGATGATCTTTGGAAAATCAATGCTTCCTTCACCCAAAATACACGAGGCATCTTTTTCCGTAGTATTTTTTATACGGTCTTTGATGTGGCATAAACGGAAACGGTTCATATATTTCTTCAACCATTCTTCCGGATCCTGGCCTGCGGTGACTACCCAATAGATATCCATTTCAAAATCAACGAGAGCCGCATCTGTGTTTTGCAAATAAATATCCAATCCGATTTGGTTATCGACCTTATTAAAATCATGGTCGTGATTATGATAGGCAAATCGTATTCCTGCTTTTTTACAGATTTCACCGCATTTATTAAACTGATCGGCAATTTTTTTATAGTCATCAACAGTTTTTTGAACAGTAATATAGGGGCTGAGCAAGTATTTCATTCCTATTGCGGCTGCATCATCGGCTTTCTTTTCAAAATCTTTTTGAATATTGCAATGACTGGAAATGATGGTTATTCCCAGGTCATCCACATATTTTTTAAAATCAGTATTACTCATTCCCCAGAACATCCCTTTACTTCCTTCAAAACTTTCAATTTGTTTATAGCCGTCATCAGACAATTGTTTCAGTATGCCCTGCGGATCTTTTCCCAGGGCAGTTTTCACTGTCCATAACTGGATGCCGAACTTAGCCAGTTTTGCAGTTTCTGTTTCCATTGAGAAAAGTTTTGGTGTCACTGCAAAAGCGGCGGCAAGGCTGCCACCTATTTTTAAAAATTCCCTGCGTTTGTAATTCATAATAAAAAAATTTAACCACCAAGACCAACGTATAATTTATCACCCTTTTTATAATCAATACAACCTTCATAATGTCCGGGTACCGGATTATAACGCAATGCCTGTGTCATTCCTTCCTTCGAAGTAAAGTAACCCCATAAAGTGAGCTGTTTCATGAACGAGAAATAATGATTGCCCATTTTATCTTTTTGATCTTTTCCGTTCATTGATTCGGCTCTTCTCTTTTGATATTCTTTTACTTCTTTATCCAACGCAACCAGAAAATCGTGACGTTGTTGAGACGTGCCTTTCACGAAAGACGTGCCATACTTTTTGTTAAAATCATCATCCAGTTGCTTCATCCCGTCATGGAAGATTTTCTGATCGTCTTCTCCATAACAGTCATTTACGATCACTGTCATGAACTGGCCCACTTTTGCGGCTTTTGCTCCCGGGGTATTGGTAGCTGGTAAAATCGTTTCCGCAACTTCATCGAGATACGCAATATCATCATCGCTGAATGCCATTCCTGTTTTTGTTTCCGGATTTTTACAACCGGTAAGAAAAGCTTCTGCACCAACTACAGCACCACCAGTTAGCACAGCGATCATTTTTAATAATTCTCTTCTGTCCATATTTGTTTATTTTTTATTTCACGCAAAGGCGCAAAGAGCGCAATGGCGCAAAGCTTTTATGTCAAAATTATTTCTTAAACCGTAGTGCGATTGATTTTATTCTTAGTGTTCTTTGTGGCTCCCTGTCTGCCGGCAGGCAGGTTGGTGAACTTTGTGTCCAAAAAAAGGTCACTAAATTCACCAAGTATTCACAAAGTGCACAACATTTTCCCCCTGTTTTCGTCAAGGCACATGGTAACTTGTCTGTTTATAATTTCATTTTTATTAATCGCACAACGGGTTATTTCTTAATCATCTTATAATCTCATAAATCACGGTTCAGACATTTCCTTTCTTCAATTCTTCCACGGCATGGTTAGCCGCCCTTGCAGTAATTGCCATAAACGTCAGCGATGGATTCTGCGTGCTGGTTGAAGCCATACAAGCTCCATCGGTTACAAATACGTTTGTACAATGATGCAACTGATTCCATTTATTCAGCAACGATTTTTTTGGATCCTTTCCCATTCTTACTCCACCCATTTCATGTATATCCAACCCGGGAGCCTGTTTGCTATCACGTGGACTAATGTTTTTACATCCAGCCTTATCCAGCATTTCAGCACCCTGCTCGAGAAAATCTTTTAATACGTTTTCATCATTGTCATCATAATCAACAGAAGTGACGAGCTGGGGAATGCCCCATTCATCTTTTTTATCCGAACTCAATCGCACATGATTTTTTTCTTTTGGGATGGTTTCGCCCTGCATCATCATAAATACACCCCAACCACCGGCCTCTGCCAAAGTATCTTTGTAAACACCACCGATCCTTGCTTCACCTTCCTTCACATCCGCATTGCCTCTCGCTGCGCCGAAGTGTACCATGTATCCGCGAAGAAAATCCATTTCCTGTTTGTAAACATTACGAAAGTTTGGAAGCATGGCGCCGGTTGGCTTCTGACCATAATAATATTTATCAAGATAACCATCCATGCTTGCTGTAAGAGTTCCGCGGTAATTGTGAAAGGCAACATATTTTCCCAGTAACCCGTTGTCATTTCCCAGTCCATTGGGGAAACGATTGGAAGTAGAATTTAATAAGATCAGGTTTGTATTTAAACAAGCTGCATTCACAAAAATAATCTTTGCGAAATACTCTGTAGCTTCTTTTGTAATTGAATTAATTACTCTGACACCAACAGCCTTTCCTTTTTTATCATCATAAATAACTGAGTGTACAACAGAATGCGGAACGAGTGTAAGATTGCCGGTTTTTTCAGCCCAGGGCAATGTTGAGGCATTCGAACTAAAATAACCTCCAAACGGGCAACCTCTTTCACATACAACCCTTGCCTGGCATTTTACACGACCTTGTTGGAAATGAATTTCTTTAGGCTGTGTCAAATGAGCACAGCGGCCAATGATCACTGCGCGGTCTTTATAACTATCATTGATCTTTTTCTGCATGTCTTTTTCCACGCAATTCAATTCCCAGGGAGGCAGAAATTCACCATCGGGCATTGTTTCCAAACCATCTATATTACCGCTGATGCCGGCAAATAATTCCACGTGTGAATACCAGGGGGCCATATCTTCATAGCGAATAGGCCAATCTCCAAAACCATCTCTTGCCGGTCCTTCAAAATCAAATTTGCTCCAGCGTTGTGTGGCTCTTGCCCATAATAATGATTTGCCTCCAACCTGGTAACCACGTATCCAGTCAAATGGCTTTTCCTGTACGTAAGGATGCTCTTTATCTTTTACAAAGAAATGATCAGTTGCTTCTCCATATGCATAACATCTCGAAACAACCGGATTTTCCTTTTCGACTTTAATAGGCATTTGTCCCCTGTGACGAAAATCCCAGGGATTCAGACTTGTAGTAGGGTAGTCCTTTACATGCTTTACATCCCTGCCTCTTTCAAGCACCAGAGTTTTTAGACCATGATCACATAATTCTTTGGCCGCCCAGCCGCCGCTAATGCCGGAACCTATCACTATGGCATCGAAAGAATTTTGGTCTGTTCCCTTACCATTAATATTTACTATGGTTGAATCGTTGCCAGGCATACTGTTTATTTAAGATTCATTTTTTTTAATTCATTAAATGCATAATCTGCCGCTCTTGCTGTTAATGCCATATACGTGAGGGAAGGATTTTGACAAGCCGATGAAGTCATACAAGCTCCGTCCGATACAAATACGTTCATGCAATCCCAAACCTGGTTGTGAGAATTAAGCACAGATGTTTTTGGATCTTTTCCCATTCTTGCGGTACCCATTTCATGAATGCCCCGACCCAATGTTCCATCACCATCTCGTCCCTTTACATTTTTTACACCTGCAGCCTCCAGCATTTCAATTGCATCATTCATCATATCTTTCCGCATTTTCAATTCATTGTCGCGCAACTCGCAATCAATTGCCAATACATTCAGACCCCATTTATCTTTTTTTGTTTTATCAAGTGTTGCCTTATTGTCATGATTAGGAAGCGTTTCACCAAACCCTCCCAAACCCATACTCCAGTGACCGGGCTGCAAAATAGCTTCTTTGAAATCACTACCAATATTTAGTTCAGCGATGTCGCGGCGCCAACCTTCCCTGTTTGCTCCACCCTGGTAACCAAAGCCACGTATATAATCTCTTTTGTCACCAAACAAATTCCGGTAGCGGGGAATATAAATTCCGTTGGGCCGGAAGCCATAATAATATTTGTCCTCATAACCTTCAACTTCCCCGCCGGCACCAACACCCAAGTGATGATCCATTAAATTATGTCCCAACTCGCCGCTACTGCTTCCTAAACCATCAGGCCATACATCTGTCGCTGAGTTCATCAATACCCATGCTGAATTTAAGGTTGAGGCACAGAGAAAAATTATTTTTGAATTATAGACATAAGTTTTATTGGTATTTGCGTCGAGTACTTCCACACCGGTAGCCTTCTTTTTGTCTTTGTCATAAATAATTTTAGTTACGATCGAAAAAGGCTGCAACGTAAGATTATTCGTTTTTCTTGCTGCCGGCAATGTTGAGGACTGTGTACTGAAATAACCACCAAAAGGACAGCCGTTCGCACACATATTTCTAAAATTACATTGACGGTTTTCATCAGGTTTTGGTTTCGTAAGATTAGCTGATCGCCCGATGATCAATCTTCTATGCTCATATTTTTCTTTGATCTTTGCGGCTACATCTTTCTCTACACAATTAAGGTCATGCGGAGGCAAAAATTTTCCATCAGGCAATTGGGGAAGTCCTTCGATCGATCCGCTGATTCCCGCAAACGTTTCAACATGGTCATACCAGGGAGCAATGTCCTTATATCGTATAGGCCAGTCAACCGCGATCCCATCCTTGGCGTTTGCTTCAAAATCAAAATCACTCCAGCGATAGCTTTGTCGTCCCCACATCAGCGAACGTCCGCCTACATGGTAACCACGGAACCAGTCAAATCTTTTTATTTCAGTGTAGGGACAATCTTTGTCACTTGCCCAATAAGAAAGGTTTCGTTCATTCAGTGGATAATCTCTTTTAAGAACGGGATAATCTTTGATCATTTGCTGCGTGCGGCTTCCACGATGAGGATAATCCCATTCCGCCTTATTAGCGTCTGCATAACCTTTAACATGCTCAATATCCTGGCCGCGTTCAAGCATCAAAACCTTTAATCCTTTCTCACAAAGTTCTTTTGCGGCCCAGCCGCCACTAATACCGGAGCCGATTACGATTGCATCATAGCTATCTGCCATAGAGTAAGTTTATCGTTTAGGTTTTCGTTTCTTGTTGTTTGTTGCTGGTTTCTTGTCACAACCCGCTTTCACTTAAAATTTCTCTTTTTATTTTTTTGATACCAGCTTCGGTAATTCTATTTAGCTTTCGTTGCCTGCCTGCCGGTAGGCAAGCGTCGCACTCTTGTACGTTCTGTTCTTTACTCAAAATTTTTTCTTCCTGATCCAATTCATCCACCCAAGTCTTGGTTCACACATCACAGATTTTAATAGCCTTCTTCAATTGTTCAATCTTCTCTTCATTAGTACCTGTTGGAACAAATTCCTGTGCCACATAATCAGTAAACCCGGTTTCCACAATCGCCTTCATAATCGCGGGGTAATACAATTCCTGTGTTTCATCAATGATATGTCTTCCCGGCACTCCGCCGGTATGGTAATGACCAATATACTGATGATTATCCCTGATGGTTCTGATCACATCACCTTCATCGATCTGCATGTGATAAATATCGTACAGCAATTTAAAATTCGGAGAGCCAATTCTTTTAGCCAGTTCCACACCCCACGCGGTTTTATCACACATGTAATCCTTATGATCCACTTTGCTATTCAGAAGCTCCATGAGCAGGAGCACATTATTTTTTTCTGCTAATGGCAATACCTGTTTCAAACCTTCAACGCAATTTTTTAAACCGGTTTCATCATCCATACCATTTTGGCTACCACTGAAACAAATCAAGTTTTTATAACCGGCTTTTGCCATCAGGGGAATCACTTCCAGATAGTCTTTTATCAACTGCTCATGAAAATTTTTATTATTGAAACCATCGGTTAAACTCACTTTGCCCGCGATGTAGCACATGGAGCTGTCGATGCCATATTTCTGCACAACGGGCCAATCTTTCGGAGCAAGGAGATCAATCGCATTAAAACCAATTTTTTTTACAAGCTGGCAGAGTTCATCAAGAGTCAAAAAGTTATAGGCCCAGGGGCAAACAGAATGATGGATATTACCTTTCAACTGATGATCTTCTTTTTTATTTTCAGCGAACGACGCAGAACCACCCGCACCAACAGCAATTGAACTTAAGGCAAGATATTTCAAGGCTTCTCTGCGATTTGTTTTTTTCATGTACACAATCGTTTAACAAAATCAGGACATCAATAATTTTAGTAATTCAATGATCTGATAAATGAGTTTTAAAATTAGGAAATATAATTAAATAATGGTTTTCAAATTCACACCATCACGACCTGTTCTGCATGAACGGCTGTTCTCTTGTTGTCTTTAAAAAACAAGATAAAAAGTACGAGCACTATGGCAGCAATGACTGCGGGAACCATCCATACACTTTTCCAATTTACAATATCATTTACCGTGTAGTGATCTTTAACATAACCGGATAACAATGTTCCTATCCACATGCCGATGCCATAAGTTGCCATGGTAATCATTCCCTGTGCCTGGCTCTGAATACGGATTCCGGCCTTACTATCGGTATAGATTTGTCCTGTAACAAAAAAGAAATCGAAACAAACGCCATGCAAAATGATACCTGCAAAAAGCATCCACAGATTTGCACCCCCATCACCATAGCCAAAGAATACAAATCTTACTGCCCATGCGATCATTCCCAAAGCGATCATCCATTTAACGCCAAGCCATCGGAAAAATAAAGGAATCAGTAAAATAAAAAGCGCTTCTGAGAATTGTCCGAATGTCATGTTGCTCGTAGCATTTTTCATTCCCGCATCAGTAAGGAACAGGTTCGTTAAACTGTAATAAAATGATAAAGGAATACAAATTAAAATGGATGCAATAAAAAATATCGTGAATGAACGATCCTTAAATAAAACAAAGGCGTCTGCACCAAGCACCTGTGCGAATGTAGTTTTTGTTCCTTTTGCCTTCGGTGGCGTGTCCGGCAAAAAAAATCCGAGTATTCCCAATAGTGCAGAAGCCACTGCAGCCATTTTAAAAGTAAAGGCAAGGTCAGTAGTACTGATATGAAAAATCTTATCGATCATCCAGCCGGTAGCAATCCATCCAAGCGTTCCCAGTACACGAATGGAGGCAAATTCTTTACTGGGATCGGTCATTTGCCTGAATGCTACTGAATTTGCCAGTGCCAGGGTAGGGGCATACATCAATGAATAGATAAGAACGATCCAGTAGAATGTATTGGGATTATTAATTGTAGTTATAAAATACAAAAGCGCTGCACCGATCAAATGCAGAACACCAAGCACTCTCTGCGCCGAGAAAAATTTATCAGCGATCATTCCAACAAAAAAAGGAGAAATGATTGTGGCTATTCCCATTGCACTATATGCCGCACCAATCTGTGTACCTGTAGCGTGCAAAACTTTGTCAAGATAGGTGCTCATTGTCACATACCATGAACCCCAAATAAAAAATTCGAGAAACATCAGAGCCGATAACTGAACTCTTGTTGTGGTTTTCAAAATGGTTTTTTAAAATGATAAATTTTATGCCGGGCTGATCGCTTCGTTCCTTTGAGAATATTTCTTTCTTGCAAAATAGATCAATATAAACACCACGAATAATATAGCTGGCATTATCGCCACTTTCATAAAAGTTTCTGAACCTGCTGTAGCTTCTGCTTTTGCTACTTCGGTTCCCGCTGCAACGGCAGCATTTTTTGCCTGGTCGAACCAATGACCCATTACCGGGAGTACAAGAGAAACGGAAAACATTCCTGCGCCGCCCATTAACGACAGACCCAGCGCACCTGTATTGGGTAAATATTCCGAAACAAAACCAAGCATGGTTGGCCAGAAAAAACAAATACCCACCGCAAAAACTGCGGCTGCTCCAAAAGCTGCATACCCGCTGGCATAACTTAACAGCACCAGGCCGATGCCTGCAAATAATGCGGAAAAGATCAGCATGCCATTTGGATTTAACCGATGCACCACCGGTCCTGCGAATGATCTTCCTATCGCCATGATGCCATTGATAAACGCCAACACAAGTATACCTGAAATTCCGGCTCCTTCGAGAAGTGATTGAAGCCACTGATTGGTTCCCAATTCAGTTGCAGCCGTTAAGAACATGCAAGCGATCATAACAATAAATAAAGGACTAAGACAAGACAAAAACATCTTTCCTGTACTCACCCCTTTGGTAACTCTTTCTGTTTGCGGAAACTTAAGTTTAAAAAACATAAATCCGTAAATAACGGCAGGAATAAATAAAACTGAAATTAATATCCGCCAGTCAAGATGTAATTGATCAATGACCAGGTAGGATATTAAACTTCCGATCACAATACCGCCGGGAAACCAGACGTGGAAGCGATTGAGCATTGTTGTTTTATTTTCAGGATAAAGGCTTACCGTTAAAGGATTGCAAGCCGCTTCCACCATACCATTGCCGATGCCGATACATAAAGTACCAATAAATAACATGGTAGCATCCTTTGCAACAAGATAAACGACCACTCCGCCAATATGCCCGATAAATGCCAGGACAAGCAATCGCTTCATACCAAAGAAATCGCATAAAGGGCCGCCGAAAATCATTGCCAGCGTAAAGCCATAAAATGCAGGACTGAAAATCCATCCAAGCTGTTCATTCGTTAAAACAAATTCGTCATGCCAGACTTTGGTGAGACCTGCCCGAAAGGCGAATGTCATAGCGGTAAAAATAAGAGCAATGCGGCTGGCTAAAAACAGTTGTTTGCGGTTTACGGCTTGCATATCGTTTCTTTGTAAATGAGGTTAGAAAAACTAAATGTACTATTTTTAAAAATACATTTTCGATTCACATCATTGAAATAATTCACACAAACGGTTGAGATGCCAAACCAAAAATTAAAAATGGGAATGATCGGTGGCGGTCCTGATGCTTTCATTGGCGCCGTTCATCGTATTGCTGCCAACATTGACGGACAAATTGAATTAGTATGCGGCGCTTTTAGCAGCGATCCTGAAAAATCAAAACAGCAGGGGAAAATTTTATATCTCCCCCAACAAAGAATTTATGGATCCTATAAAGAAATGATCCGCAGAGAAAGGGAACTTTCCCAATCAGAAAGAATGGACTTCGTTAGTATCGTAACACCAAATCATCTTCATTTCGAACCGGCAAAACTTGCACTGGAAAATGGTTTTCATGTTGTATTGGATAAACCAATGACCTTTGATCTTTCAGAAGCAAAACAATTAAAAGAGATTGCTGCTAAATCAGGAAAATATTTTTGCCTTACTCATACTTATACCGGGTATCCAATGGTAAAAGAAGCCAGGCAACAAGTGCTAAATGGAAGATTTGGGAAGATCAGGAAAGTATATGTTGAATATCCGCAAGGCTGGTTAAGCACTTTCCTGGAAAGTTCAAATCAAAAGCAGGCGGCATGGAGAACTGACCCGGCAAGAAGCGGTGCCGCGGGAGCAATGGGCGATATCGGTACCCATGCTTTTAATCTGGCTGAGTATGTAACAGGTTTGCAGGTAACAAAAATTTGTGCTGACTTAAATACTGTTGTGGAAGGAAGAAAGCTGGATGACGATGGAGCCGCATTCTTAAAATTCAACAATGGCGCAAGTGGAGTTTTATTTGCTACTCAAATTGCTGCTGGAGAAGAAAACAATATTAAGATCAGGGTATATGGTGAGAAAGGTGGTTTGGAATGGAAGCAGGAAGATGCCAATACAGTTTTAATAAAATGGCTTGATAGACCGGCAGAAGTCTGGCGGGCAGGAACCGGATATGTTGGTTCATTTGCAAAACATAATTCACGAACACCTGCCGGTCATCCCGAAGGATATCTGGAAGCTTTTGCGAATCATTATCGCAATTTTACTTTATGCGTGCAGGCACAAATGAAAGGTGAGCAACCGAAACCTGAGTGGCTTGATTTTCCCGGCATTGAAGATGGAGTAAGGGGAATGGCATTTATTGAAACGGTAATTGCGAGTGGAAAAAGTAAGGAGAAGTGGATGGATCTCAGAATATAGTTTCACGCAAAGGCGCGAAGAACGCAAAGAAAACTCAATGAATGAAAATGAACTTTCTAAAATTGCACTTGATGTTGCTTTTAGAATTCATAAAGAACTTGGACCAGGACTTTTTGAATCAGTTTATAAAGCAATAATGGCATATGAACTCGTTCATGAATATGATTTAAATATTCAAAGACAAAGACCAATACCAGTAGTTTGGAAGGAAGTAAAATTAGAGCTTGGTTTTAGATCGGATTTAATAATCGAGGATAAACTGATTGTTGAAATAAAATCAATTGAAACGTTAGCTCCAGTTCATGCCAAACAATTGCTGACTTATCTTCGATTAACAAATATAAAATTGGGGTTATTAATAAATTTTAATAAGGAATTACTTAAAAATGGAATTAGAAGAGTTGTCAATAATCTTTAAAAAAAAATTGGCGTAGCGTCGTTGCGCCTTTGCGAGAAATTAAATTATGACTACCGTAAAAGGACCGGCAATTTTCCTGGCTCAGTTTATGGGCGAAAGTGAGCCTTTTAATTCTTTGACGTCAATTTCCAAATGGGTAAAAAGTCTTGGATTTGTCGGTGTGCAAATCCCAACCTGGGATGCCAGGTGCATTGACCTGCAAAAAGCGGCTGAGAGTAAAACATATGCCGATGAATTGAAAGGCATGATCAATGAATGCGGTTTGGAAATAACTGAACTCTCTACTCATTTGCAGGGACAACTGGTAGCAGTGAATCCTGCTTACGACAGCTTATTTGATGGCTTTGCCCCGGCATCGGTTCGTGGAAATTCAAAGGCAAGAACCGAATGGGCCGTACAACAATTGAGATGGGCGGCCAAAGCTTCAAGAAACCTGGGGTTAAATGCCCATGCAACATTCAGTGGCGCTTTATTATGGCCAACAGTGTATCCATGGCCCCAGCGACCGGCAGGTCTTGTTGAAACGGGATTCAAAGAATTAGCCAATCGCTGGATGCCGATTCTAAATGTCTTTGATGAAAATGGAATTGATGTTTGCTATGAAATTCATCCCGGTGAAGATCTGCATGATGGAATTAGTTATGAAATGTTTTTGGAAAAAGTAAATCATCATCAGCGGGCATGCTTATTATATGATCCCTCTCATTTTGTTTTGCAATGTCTCGACTATCTTGAATACATTGACAATTATCATGAACGCATAAAAATGTTTCATGTAAAAGATGCTGAATTTAATCCGACAGGTAAGCAAGGTGTGTACGGAGGTTATCAAAGCTGGATTGATCGCGCAGGAAGGTTTCGTTCGCTCGGAGACGGGCAGGTTAATTTTAAATCTATTTTCAGTAAGTTAGCTGAATATGATTATAAAGGCTGGGCTGTTTTGGAATGGGAATGCTGTATCAAAAATGCAGAAGATGGTGCAAAAGAAGGATCTGTGTTTATCAGGGACCATATTATCCGGGTTACAGAAAAGGCCTTTGATGATTTTGCCAGCGCAGGAAAAGATGAAAAATTAAATCGCCTTCTTTTGGGATTGGATAAATAGTTTTATTTTCAAAATCAAATTATAATTAATGAAAAAAATTTTCTTTTCTTTTTTAGCCGCTTGCCTGCTTGCAGCTTGTGGGGGCAATGAGACAAAAACAAAAACAGAAGAACCAAAAACTACCGACATTACGAAAGACCCTGCTTATCAAAAAGGCCTGGAACTGGTATCGAAGGATAATTGCTTTACCTGTCACCAGATTGATGATAAACTTACCGGGCCGCCTTATCGGGAGGTAGCCAACAAATATGCAAGCTATCCGGACACAATTGTTGCTCACCTGGCAAAAAAAATAATTAGCGGTGGAAGTGGAGTATGGGGGCAAATCCAAATGCTCCCCCACCCCGGCTTATCTCAAGACACTGCAGAGGCCATGGTGCGGTATATTCTTCTACTTAAAAAATAGTTCATGAAAAAGATTTTAACAATCCCCATTTTTATTTTCATTACCATTTCATCTTTCTCGCAGACAGGTGGATGGGTTTCTTTATTTGATGGAAAAACCACAAATGGCTGGCATAAATATGGCGGCAGCACTATTGGAGCAGCATGGACAGTATCAGACGGAAATTTATACCTGGATACTTCGGCAAAAAAAGGTTGGCAAATAGCCAACGGGGGAGACATTGTAACGGATAAAGAATATGAAAATTATGATCTGAAACTGGAATGGAAGATCTCAAAAGGCGGGAACAGTGGCATCATGTTTAATGTGCATGAAGATTCCCTGAAATATAAATATCCCTGGAACACCGGTCCGGAAATGCAGGTATTGGATAATGAAAGAAACGAAGATGGCAAGATCTATAAACATCATGCCGGTGATCTCTATGATTTAATACCCTGCAAAAAAGAAACAGTAAAACCGGTAGGAGAGTGGAACCAGGCCGAAATAAAAGTTGTGAATGGGAAGCTTGACCTGTTTTTGAATGGAGAAAATGTTGTATCCACTAGGATGTGGGATGATAACTGGAATAAACTGGTAGCCAGCAGTAAATTTAAATCCATGCCTGGCTTTGGAACTTTTAAAAAAGGACACATTTCTTTACAGGATCACGGCTTCATGGTTTGGTTCAGGAATATTATGATTAAGGAGTTGTAACACCCGATTCAAATTTCTTTTGTATCTTACCATAAAGCTTTAAGTCAAAATTAAAAAGTAAAAATTCAAAATAAGTGGAAGAATAAGTCTTTCCTTTTTTACTTTTTACCTTGCCGGCAGGCAGGTTTTGATTTTTTAATTGCTTAATAACCAAAACTAATATTATGAATACAGATCTTTTCTCACACATTCACTGGCTTGCCGTATTAGTAGGCGCTCTTGCTTACTTTTTTTTAGGTGCTATCTGGTATTCTGCTTTATTCAGGAATGCATGGATCAAAGCTGCCGGAGTAAACGTAAATGACCCGAATGCAAAAAAAGGAATGGCCGGTATCATGATCAGTTCGTTTATTACGATAGTTGTTACAACCGTTGGCATTGCCTTGCTTATTGCCCGGATTAGTTCGGGCGGGTGGATGACAGGATGTAAGATTGGATTGATAGCCGGGGTTTGTTTTTCAGCAGCTACTATTTGCAATTCTTATTTGTATGAAAAAAGACCTATGGCTCTTTCTGCGATCAATAGCTTTTACAATATCTTCGGTTGTGTAATTGCGGGAATAATTATTTCCATTTGGAAATAAGTTTCAAAAGTTGAAAAGGTTCAATACGTTTAAAAGTTCAGCAGAGTTCAAAACATATCTCTAAAGACATCTTGTTTGAAAACCGTTGAACTTTGAACCCTTTAAACTTTTAAAACTTATTACTCGACCTTCGTAATCTTTAAGATATTTGTTGGTAAATGCAATTGAACAGGAGTGCTTCCTGTACTTACTGCTACATTCCCCGTTTTTAGGAATCCCCGTTCTTTCAATATATCGATCTGGTCCTGGAAAATGTCATCAAGGCTTTCTTCTTCTGAATAATAAAAAGCGCGGACTCCCCAGCTTAAGCTCAACTGGTTGACCAAGGCTTTTTCCTTTGTAAAAATATAAAGAGGAGATTTAGGACGATAGCTGCTTAGCATAAAACCGGTATAACCACTTTGGGTCATTCCAATTAAGGCATCAGCATTACAATCTTTTGCGAGACTGCAGGCATTGTAACAAATCGCATCACTAAGAAAAGAAGGAGAATGAGGCTGTGGTTGTAAAACTTCTTCGAGGTTGTACCGGTAATCAGTTCGCTCGACCTCCATAATTATTTTTCGCATGGTCTCCACCACCAGCGTGGGATGCTGACCTGTGGCTGTTTCCCCGCTCAACATTACGGCATCGGCGCCTTCCAATACTGCATTTGCCACATCGGTTATTTCACTGCGGTTAGGTTTTGTGCGTTCGATCATACTTTCCATCATTTGAGTGGCAACGATCACGGGTTTCGCACGGTGAAGGGATTTACGAATAAGTTGTTTTTGGATGAGGGGCACCTGTTCAATAGGAAGTTCTACTCCCAGGTCACCGCGGGCAATCATTATTCCATCCGATTCAATAATGATATCCCTGATATTTTGAAGAGCTTCGGGCTTTTCAATTTTTGCAATGATCTTCGACTTGCTTTTTGCTTTTACCAGTTTATCCCTGAGGATCATGATGTCTTTCACACTTCGCACAAAAGAAAGAGCTACCCAATCCAGCTTTTGAGCAATTATAAAATCGAGATCGACGAGGTCCTTATCAGTTAAAGCAGGCAATGAGATTTTTGTATCCGGAAGATTGACCCCTTTTTTTGACGAAAGAGGCCCCCCAAGTGTAACCACTACCTGGACATCATTATTCTTCAGGATCTTCGATACTTTCACTTCAAGCTTGCCATCATCGATCATTATCGTGTTGCCGATCTTCACATCTTTATGAAGATTGGGATATGAAACATAGATCCTTTCCTTTGTGCCTACCAATTTTTCATTTGTAAAAGTCAGCACATCTCCGGGCACTATTTCTATTACTCCATTTTCAATTTCACCGACCCTGAGCTTGGGCCCCTGCAGATCGCCAAGAATCGAAATATTGTAGGGTTCTTTTACATTTAACTCCCTTATGAAATCAATTATCTTTTTTTTGTCTTCATGTGAGCCATGAGAAAAATTTAAGCGGAACACATTTACTCCTGCTCTTACCAACTGCAGCAGTTTTTCATAAGTGTCGCAGGCGGGGCCAACAGTAGCAACGATTTTTGTGCGATGAAAAGTATGCTCAATAGCCGCCTCCTTATCCATTTGTTTGTACAGGTACTTCTCTAAGTTTTTAGCCATGATGAGCGGGAGGTTTATTGATTCTTGTTTATTATACTAAGATAGTTGAACCGGGAACAGTTAAAGACCCGGATCAGGAATAGTGATCAACTGGCCAGGATTTTTACGATCTTCATCCATTCGTCGCCAATTTTCCCTTTTGTTTTTACTGCATCTCCAAGTGGTATATAGTGCATTTTATTATTCAGAATGCCTACAAAAACATTATACCTTCCTTCCAGTAAGCATTCTACAGCATGATAGCCCATTCTGCTTGCTATCAGTCTGTCGAGGCAGGAAGGCGAGCCTCCCCGCTGAATGTGCCCAAGTATACAAACTCTTATTTCAGCGGTGGGTATTTCTTCCAGGATTTTTCTTTGCACTTCATCAGCTCCACCAAAATTTTCTCCTTCGGCAACTACGATAAGATTAACCAGTTTTTTTCTTCTTTTCGTTTCCTGCAGACTTTTTAACAATTCATCAATATCCGTTTTTCTTTCGGGGATCAGGATATTTTCAGCGCCGGTAGCGATGCCGCTATGCAAAGCAATATAACCGGCATCCCGTCCCATCACTTCAATAACGAAAATGCGGTCGTGCGCATCCATCGTATCTCTTATTTTATCAATTGCTTCTACGGCTGTATTTACAGCTGTATCGAAGCCAATAGTAAAATCAGTGCCATGAATATCTTTATCAATAGTGCCTGCAATGCCAATACAGGGAATATTAAATTCCTCGTTGAATTTTACAGCTCCGCGAAAAGATCCATCACCGCCAATTATTATAAGCCCATCGATTCCTCTTTTCTTCAGGTTTTCATAAGCTTTTTTTCGACCATCATATTCAAAAAATTCTTTACAACGTGCCGTTTTTAAAATTGTTCCGCCGCGCTGGATAATATTGGCAACTGAGCGGGATTCAAGTTTTGTAATATCATCTTCTATCATTCCCTGGTATCCTCTCAGAATTCCATGTACTTCCAGTCCATGATAAAGTCCCGTGCGCACTACGGCTCTTATTGCAGCATTCATACCCGGCGCATCTCCGCCCGATGTCATTACCCCGATTCTTGTTACTTTTTTTTCAATTTTTCTCAAATCTTATTAAGTTTTGTATAAAATAATCTTCGTTCGTTTCATATAACAGGCAGAAAATTCAGTCTTTATTTAAAAAAAGTCACCAAAAATAAGGTTTTGTTTG
>JBIOGV010000037.1:0-20065 GCA_044448365.1 Chitinophagales bacterium | reverse complement strand
TAGTCCGTTTTAAATCCCAGGAAGCTTTGAACGATGGGATCGCCTTCTTTATAAGTAACAGCAAAGATGGCCGTGATACCAACCGTTACCAATAATAAATAAATCCATGCAAGAGTCCAGTCAATTCCTTTCGATATAGCCGGGTTATGTTCGTTCATGAATTGGTTATGAAAGAATTTCTCTTTCTCTGGTTTTTGTCATCGATGATCGCAATCGTTAGTGGTGCAATTAATCTCTTTTTCTTTGGGACCGGCAATTTTTTGCCCGGAAACATTGAATAGTCATTTCCCCCGTAAGTATATTTATCAATATAGCTGCTGTCGTTTGTTAATCTGAACCATTCAAAAGCACGAATAGAATCGGCTTTGTACTGCTCTCTTGTAAGATAGGAAGGCATCAGGTTAGCCGCTGCAATTCTTTCTACTTCTTTTTGCCGGTCTGCTCTTAATGAATCCGTCAAATATTTCTCAACCAGCAAATAAGCCATTGGACCCGCCCACGTGGCACCAAAACCTCCGTTTTCAATAATTACCGCAACGGCGATCTTTGGATTTTCTCTCGGTGCAAAACATACAAACAGCGAATGGTCTTTTAGTTCTACTACTTTTTTATCAATCACTCTTTTATTCTGAGCTGTTCCCGTTTTTGCACAAACATTTATCCCCGGGATTTTTGTAATCCCGGCTGCCGTTCCTATTTCCGTAACATCCTGCATGCCGCTAATCACCACTTCGTAGGAAGTGTCAGGAATATGAGTAAGCACATTATGTCTTTTCCTGAATTTATTTACTAATACAGTATCATTTTCCGATTCATCGTCAATTGATCTTACAAAATGAGGTAGATAATAATATCCCTTGTTCGCAACGATGCAGATGGCATTTGCAATTTGTAAGGGTGTCACCAGCATCTTATCCTGCCCGATGCCAAGCCCGCCACCGGTCATTGTACAGGAGTTCCATTGTCCATGGTATTCTTTATCGTATGCTGTAGTATCTGGAATGTTTCCACCATTTTCATTTGGAATATCCACTCCGAGTTTATGACCATAGCCAAATGC
The DNA here is from genome assembly GCA_044448365.1 of Chitinophagales bacterium. GTDB lineage: Bacteria > Bacteroidota > Bacteroidia > Chitinophagales > Chitinophagaceae > VBAU01. The sequence continues at coordinate 19,005 of JBIOGV010000037.1, read as the reverse complement.
AGTACAATATTCTTTCCATTTGGTAAGTCCAATTCTTGGGTTATGATATTTTGGATTATCAATTGTTTTGCGAATCGTACTGCTAAAAAAAGCGTTACACGAATGAGCAACTGCCAATCGAAGATTAGCTGCATGGCCAGCCCAATTTTCAAGACATTTTATAGGTCGGGTACACTCAGTGTAGGCTCCCCTGCACGGATAACCGCTTGCCGGTGTTATTACTCCCTCATCCAATCCAATCAGTGCACCCAGCGGCTTATATGTTGAACCCGCAGGATACTGACCTTTAATAGCACGGTTATAAAGTGGCGTACTTACATCCAGCAACATCCTGCTGTAATTCTTTTGCTTATTGGGACCGGTAAGATCATTAGGATTGTAATCAGGAGCAGATGCCATTGCTAAAATGCCGCCGGTTTTCGGCTCGATAGCAACAATAGCTCCCACTTTATTTGCCAGTAATTTTTCTGCTAATTCCTGAAGATCTATATCAAGATATGTTCTAAGATTTCTTCCTGCAACGGCAGCCGTATCAAAAATGCCATCCTGGTAGTGGCCTACAAGCCTGTTGAAATTATCCTTGATCCATAATTCTGTTCCCCGTTTTCCTCTCAATACTCTTTCATAATATTGCTCAAGCCCTGTTCTTCCGGCATAATCGCCGGATTCATAAGATCCATTCGATCTGTTCACAATGGATGTATCCACTTCATTAATGTAACCGAGAATATGTGCTGCCGCTGCATAGGGATAGGAACGAACGGGTCTTGGCTGCAGAAAAAATCCATTGCTAAATCTCCACATGTTTTCTTCCATTCTTGCATATTTCTGAGGCGTCAGTAATTCTTCGAAAACCGAAGGACGAAACGCTTTGTTTTTTAGGATCGCATTTTTTATTCGTTTATTGAACTCAGCCGTATCAATTTCCATTAGCTGGCAGAGATAACTGGTGTCAATCCCTTTCATCTCCGATGGCGTGACCATCAGGTCGACCATTAATGTATTATTCAGGATGGCCCTGTTCTTTCGGTCAAAAATGATCCCCCGGGAGGGATAAATGCGTTTTGCAAAAATGGCATTGATGTCTGCCTGCTTTTTATACTCACGGGAGATAACCTGCAAATGAAATATCTGGGCGAGCAACACGATAAAAGTTGCTAAGAAAATAAAACGAATGATGCGGCTCCTCGATTGGTTAAACACAGGCATAGATCAAAGAAGTGAAAAATACAGATTATAAAAATTTTTTCAAAGCTACAATGCAAAAAATCTATTTATGTTACCCAGGAAAAAAATTATGAAGATTTTTTACGCCGTGTTTGTTCTGTATCTCAATTTCCGGGGGAACAAAAGTTCAGTTGTAAATATGAGTAGCATACTTATCGCTGTGGTTGCGACAAGCTTAATAAGAAAGGTTAAGAGACTTCCAAAGGAAAGCCATTCCAGGAATAACATATAGCCATGATGGAAAAGTGTAAGTATCAGAACATACAGGCCATAAGGGGTCCATCCAAGTGTACGGGGTGAAGGCTCCCGATAATTAAATTCAGAACTATCTTTTGGTAATAAAATATTAATGATAAAGGGACGTATGTACGCAATCAGAACACAAGCCGCAGCGTGCAACCCGGGGGTCTGTGTGAAATAGTCCAGGGAAAGTCCTGTTAAAAAACCAATCACCAATAACCAAAACCGTGAAGTAGAAAAGGGAAGCCAAAGAATAAACAGGTAATATAAATATGGAGTAATGTAACGATGCAGATGCGGCACCTTGAATAACACATACACCTGGACCAGGATAAAGGCCGCAAACCGAATTATATTTTTTACCAAATCGCTCACTTGCCGGATTTTTTTATTTCATCAATTTTCTTCCTTGTTTCTTTATCAAGTTTTTCCTGTTCATCACTTTGCAGGTTTTCTACAACAAAAACATGCTGCAGGTTTTGAAAATTGGTTGCTGTTTTTATTCTTAACACATAAAAACTGCTCGAATTATCTTTAACGATTGATTCTACCGTTCCAATCATTTTCAGAGGAGGGAAACTCAGAGAATAAGTCCCGGTCAATACAGTATCCCCTCTTGCAATCGAGTCGCTCTTTGGTACATCTTTCATGGTAAGGTATAAAGGATTTTTCCCATCCCAGCTTATCGTTCCGGAGTTACCGCTTCTTTTCATGATGGCATTTACATTATTTTTTACATGAAGAAGGCTCATTACCTGGCTAAAGTTCTCACTGGTATTTACCACGATGCCGACAAGGCTGAGATCTGAATTCAGCACTCCCATATTGTCCCGTATCCCCTGCTTTGAGCCCCTGTTTATCTGTATATAATTTCTATCTGAGTTGACAGAGTTACTTACGACCTGCGCGTCACGCCACAGGTAGCGGCGCCGATGGCCTAAAGTATCAAAAGGGATTGAATCCTGTGCAAACCTTGTTGCTGTATCGGAGTTTAAAAAATTACCTTTTACTAAATTCATTAATGAATCATTCAGCCGATGAATACGATCGCTTTCCTGGTTCAAATGAAAATAGTTATCGACTTTGGCATATTTTGAATTCATCCAGCCGGTTAATTCATTTGCCATCCCTAAACCCACTGCCCGGTGATATTTATTGTAGCGAAATAAAAAGGACAAGGCTAAAACCTGGAAAGCCAGGAAGGCGAAAAAAGTGAAGTATCTGCCAATGAAAAGAAAAATATTTCTCACTAAAGTGAAGTTTCAAATCACAAATTCCAAATTACAAGCAAATGCCGGTATTTGAAATTTGTTTATTGGAATTTATCTATCTCATAACAAATGGGTACCTGTCATAATTTTTTAAAGCAATACCAGTTCCTCTAACCACACTTTTTAAGGGATCATCCGCTACATGCACAGGCAACTTAATTTTCTGGCTCAATCTTTTATCAAGGCCGCGAAGCAGGGCACCTCCGCCGGTAAGATATAGTCCGCGCCTGTAAATATCAGCTGCCAATTCGGGAGGGGTTTGCTCCAGCGCTTTCAAAATGGCCTCTTCAATTTTGAAAATGCTTTTATCCAGAGCTTCTGCAATTTCCTGGAAGCTTACCATGATTTGTTTAGGAATGCCGGTAACCAGGTCGCGACCGTTTACCGGGATATCATCGGGAGGATTGTCAAGATCTTTCATAGCAGCTCCGATCTGTATTTTTATTTGCTCGGAGGTGCGTTCTCCGATCAGCAGGCTGTGATAACGACGCAATGCTTCCATAATATCTGCGGTAAATTCATCACCTGCAATGCGGATTGACTGATCGCAAACAATACCTGCCAGGGCGATCACAGTAATACCGGTTGTACCACCGCCGATATCAATGATCATATTTCCTACGGGCTCTTCCACATCAATACCAATACCCAAAGCGGCTGCCATGGGTTCATGAATTAAATAAACCTCCTTGGCCCCGGCCTGCTCAGCACTATCACGGACGGCTCTTTTTTCTACTTCGGTAATCGAGGAAGGGATGCAGATCATCATTCGCCAGCTTGGCGGGAAGAGAGGCTTTTTGGGATAGATCATTTTGATCATTTCCCGGATCATCAGTTCCGCTGCATTAAAGTCGGCAATTACGCCGTCCTTTAAAGGTCTTACCGTACGAATGCTTTCATGGGTTTTTTCATGCATCATCAGTGCTCTCTTCCCAACTGCCAATACATTTTTCGGATTGTTGCGGTCAAGTGCTACAATGCTTGGTTCATTTACAACCACTTCATCATTATGTATAATAAGAGTATTTGCTGTCCCGAGGTCTATCGCTATTTCTTGTGTAAACCAGTTAAATAGTCCCATTTGTAACTATTGGATTTAATGGCTGCAAAGTACGAGTAAAAAATTTGAATTAACAAAGTGAGACCCTTTGCCATTTCAGCCTTTCTCGTTGCAGTTTTAAAACGCAATAAAAGAATTTTTGGTATATACTTCAGCCTATTCATTTAGATTTTATTTCGCGTAACACGGGCGGTTTTACTGCATCAATTCTGCTAAGTCCCGGAGTTTGTCAAAAGAATTCAAAATAATCCGACCCATATTAAAATGAAAACCGAATCCTGCATTTTAAGCTGATGGTCAAATTTTTTTCAATTTTCTTAAAGTTTCAGCGTCATTTCTGGCACGGTAATGGAAAGTTGTCTACACATATCTATGAAAGTTCGAGAATAGTTTACTAATCCGTAACCTTCATCATATATCAACATATATATTTCTATCTATCGGCAAAAAAGCGATCCGATTCATTTTGGATCGCTTTTTTCATTACCTGTTTGCTGAATCTCTTCATTAAATTTTTTCGTATAGCTTTACTTAAATTCACATGATATGAAAAAAATCTTTGTGTTCCTCTTTTTTACCCAACTATTCAATATTGCAATTGCACAGGACATGGATAAGATCAGGAAGGATCTTGAAAAACAATTAATGGATTCTACGGTTCCGTACGGCCATAATAAACCAGTGGGAAAATATTATGACCTGCGCGGTTTTAAAATGTATTGCGAAGTATATGGACAGGGACAACCACTTTTGATCATTCATGGCAACGGAGGTTCAATAAATAACTTCATTTACCAGATCCCTTATTTCTCAAAAAAATATAAAGTGATCATTGCAGACAGCCGCGCGCAGGGAAATTCAGCAGACAGTGGGGATAGCTTAAGTTATGAAATGATGGCTGATGATTACGCAGCTTTGCTTGATGCTATGAAAATAGACTCTGCTGATGTGATCGGCTGGAGTGACGGTGGAATTAATGCGTTGCTGCTAGCCATCCGTCATCCTGAAAAAGTTAAAAAGCTTGCATCCACCGGAGCTAACCTTGTTCCCGATACGACTGCAGTGCCAAAGCAAATCTGGGATATGGTAACTCCAATTTACACTACCATGAAAGCGAAACAAAATAAAACAACAGAAGAAAAAAATGAATACAAACTATTACGGTTGTTAGTGGAACAGCCGCATATTCCTTTAACTGATCTGCAAAAGATTTCCTGTCCATCATTAATTATTGGTGGTGATCATGATGTGATAAAACCGGAACATACCATGCTTATTTATGAAAACATCCCGAACGCTTATTTATGGATATTACCTGCTTCAGGTCATAGTACGCCGATAGTTTATAAGGATGATTTCAATAATGTGGTAGATCGGTTTTTTTTGACTTCTTACAGAACGATAACGGGTGAAGGAAGATTTTTTTAGGAAGCAACAAACCCTAATCTTTTTTCTAACTCTGATGATAAATGAGGGAGTTTTCTTCGCTCAATCAGGAAACTGTTTAGTTCTGCGATCTCTTTAAAAATATAGTGTTTATCAGCGGCTCCCTTTAAATAATCCTTGCCACTACTGCCGCCGGTACCAATTCTTGTACCGATCATTCGATGCACCATATTCATGTGCCGGTAGCGCCAGGAGCTTAACTGCTCGTCAATTTCAAGTAAAGCATTTAATAATTGAAAAGGCAACTGCAAAAGAGGGTAGCCCCGGTAAAGCATAATGAACAGCGCAGCCCGACAGGCTTTTGCAGAAAGTGAACGGGGCTGGGTCAAAACACCCGGCTGGTCACCCGTTTCAAAAAATATTTGATCAAACTTTGCGAGATGGTCCTTTTCAATATCAGCTAAGCTATTTTGAAGCTGATCCCGGTAATGATCCCAAAATGAATCTTTTTCTTCAGTCGCAGCGAGCGGAGCCAAGGGCATTCTTTCCAACCATACATTCAGCAATTCCAATAATGATCTTTCTGATTCTGCTTTTTTTATGATATCAATGTGTTCTTCACGCAATTTTGAAATATAATATTCCTTCCCATGACGCTGTTGAAATTTTAAACCCAGCTTTGCTTCCAATTCTTTGAATTGCCAGCTTTGAAAACCTGAAGCGGGTCGAAGCATATCACGAAAATCAAGAAAATCCATTGGAGTCATCGTCTCCAGAATGTCAACCTGGTGAACTAAAACCCTTAAGATAACGGCAATGCGGTTGAGCCTGTGAACAACGGTTTGCAATTCAGGTGAATTATCATTCAATGCCGGCTTTTTCATGATCTCTGCTACAGAATCCACCTCATGATGCAGTTGTTTGAACCAAAGTTCATACGCCTGGTGAATAATGATGAATAACATTTCATCATGAGCCGGCAAATTTTTCTTATCGCTTTCGGGGAACTGGGCATTCAGAATTTTATCCAGTTGCAGGTAATCATGATAATGCATCTCACCAGCCATAGTAACGATTTAGGCAAAACTAAGTGAGGAAACGAATTACGTTCCTTCAGACATTGAAGGTTTAAATTCATAGCCGATATCAGTACGATAATAAATTCCTTCAAAATCGATATCGTCCAGGATGTGTAATGAATGATCAGCGGCCTCTTCTATATTTTTTCCGTATGCGGTAACGCACAACACCCGGCCCCCGTTGGTTAGTATCTTTGCTTTATCTTCCATGGTACCCGCGTGAAAGATGAAGAAATTTTTATCTTTTTTTCTATCCAATCCACTGATCTCAAATCCTTTTTCATAAGCGCTCGGATAACCACGGCTAACGGCCATGATCGTTACTGCGCTTCTTTCATCAACCCTGAGTTTTACGGTGTCTAATTCCTGTTGCGTAGCGGCAATAAATAACCCCACGAGGTCTGTTTCCAATCTTGGGATCACTACTTCGGCTTCAGGATCTCCCATGCGGCAATTGTATTCAATTACATAGGGTTCACCCTCTACATTGATCAGGCCAAAAAATAAAAATCCTTTATAGTCAATTCCTTCTTTATCCAGGCCGGCGATCGTTGGTTTAATAATTCTTTCTTCCACTTTGTACATAAAACCTGGTGTTGCAAATGGCACCGGGCTTACCGCACCCATTCCACCAGTGTTTAATCCTTTATCTCCTTCGCCAATACGTTTATAGTCCTTGGCCTCAGGAAGCAATAAATAATTTTTCCCATCGGTGATCACGAATGCACTTAATTCTATTCCATCGAGGAATTCTTCAACCACTACTTTTTTACTTGCCTCTCCGAATTTTTCATTCTGTATCATCAATTCAAATTCAGAAACTGCTTCCACAGAAGTCTGGCATATGATCACTCCTTTACCGGCTGCCAAACCATCTGCTTTTAACACAACAGGCAGGACATGTTCTTTTACATAATGAACCCCTTCCTCAAAATTAGACGCATCAAACTCACGATAACTTGCCGTTGGAATTTTATGTCTTTGCATAAACGCTTTTGCAAATGCTTTACTACCCTCTAACTGCGCTCCTTTTTTCGAAGGACCGATAAAATAAATTTTTTCTAATTCTTCATCGGCTTTAAAATAATCGTATAAACCTTTTACCAGTGGCTCTTCGGGACCCACGACGATCATTTCTATTTTTTCTGAAATGCAAAATTTTTTGATCGCATCAAAATCAGTAATGTCAATAGAAACATTTTTTCCGCACTGAGCTGTGCCAGGATTCCCCGGAGCAATGTACAGGGGATTTGCCCAAACGCTTTGGTTTATTTTCCAGGCAAGAGCATGTTCTCTTCCGCCTGAGCCTAACAACAGGATACGCATGTACAGTGGTTAAGTTCAATGCGAATATCGTTACAATTGTTAAAGAAATTGTTGTTTTCTTGTAAGAAATCATTTTTCTGTATTTTGGATGAATAATCTTCATTGATTCATCAACCAAAAACGATTGTTATGAGCCAACCTGGTGTTACTGCCGAAAAGCCAATTCATGAAGGCCGGCACCCAAAAGCATTATACATTTTATTTTTTACTGAAATGTGGGAGCGATTTGCATACTATTTAATGGTAGGCATTTTGCTTTTATACCTTATTGATACAAAAACGGGAGGCAAAGGATTTGATGAAAGAGTAGGAGCTGATATTGTAGGAAGCTTTATAGCTCTTGTTTACTTAACTCCGTTCATCGGTGGTTTAATTGCTGATAGATACCTGGGATATATCAAATCAATTTTTTTAGGCGGCACTCTTATGGCTTGCGGTTATTTGGGATTGTCCATACCTGGCAATACAGCCATGTTCGTATCACTTTCATTGATCATTGTTGGCAATGGGTTTTTCAAACCCAATATCTCTACGATATTGGGTAATATTTATAATCGTGCAGACCTGCGTCCATTGAAGGATAATGCCTATAATATATTTTATATGGGCATTAATATTGGAGCCTTTGTCTGCAATTTTGTGGCTGCTTATTTACGAAACAAATACGGCTGGGGGTATGCATTTGCAGCTGCCGGCATCGGGCTAATTATTGGACTTATTATTCTTGCATCCTCTTTGAAAAAGGTAAGAATCGGAGATGTTAAAAAAGAAATGCAGAAGGAAGATATGACGCTGGGTCAAATTTTTTCTTATGTTTTTTTACCGGCCATTGTTGCCGCTATTATCGGTTGGTATGTTCCGATAAAATTATTTGGTTCTTCTATCATGGGAACCAGGGCTAATGATGCCTTTATATTTGCCTGTTTACCTATTGTCGCATTCTACGTTTCTTTATGGGTAAAGGCAAAAGGACAGGATAAAAAAGGTATTGGGTCACTACTATTCATTTTTGCTATTGCGATCGCTTTCTGGACGATCTATAATCAAAATGCTACCGGGTTGACACTTTGGGCAGAAAAACACACCAATAGAGAGGCTTCTCCCAATACCGCAAAAATTACCGGGAAATTATTTCCATTACAACAGGTAAACGATACGCCACGTCTCGTAAATAAAGTGAATGAATATTTCGTAAATGTAAAAGATACTACTGCTATTACAAAAATGGATAGCATCACTACGATCACTCAAAAATCAAATAAACCAGATACATCAAAAAGAGTATTTGGAATAACATCTGCAGGCAATAAAGTTGATCCTTCTTCAAAAATCGTATTGGTCATGGGACCTGATCCTTATTTTAATAATGTTCCCAAAGACCAATGGCCCGGAGGGCAAAATGTAAAGCTGACCAACACAGAATTGTTCCAATCTATAAATCCATTATTCATTGTAGTACTTACATTAATATTCGTTCCTCTTTTTGGTTATTTAAGAAAACGTGGTAAAGAACCTACTACGGCTTCCAAATTTGGGATGGCAATGTTCATTTCAGGTTTATCTGCGCTGGTAATGGTATTTGCAGTAATGTCTGTTCCATCGATCTACACACACAAGGCCTCACCCATTTGGTTATGGGGAACTTATTTTGTTTTTACTATTAGTGAAATATTTTTAAGCCCCATCGGTTTATCGTTTGTTTCCAAACTTTCACCACCAAGACTTACAGCTCTAATGATGGGCGGGTGGTTTCTTTCCACATCCATCGGTGGAAAAGTAGCGGGAGTAATGACCGGCTTCTGGGATAAGTTTACGGATAAAAAAATGTTCTTCTTAATTCTTGTTGTCGCTGCATTTATTGGCGGTATATTGATCTACTCAAGAATAAAATCGTTGAACCAGATCGTAAAAGATAAAACAGGATCAGCATAAACAATTTTCATTCAAAAGGGAGTTGAATTTTCTCAACTCCTTTTTTATTTATCTTCCCCAATAAATCAACTGCTATGGCGGAACAGCAATCTCACTTTAAACCGTTTATACCACCGGAAGCAAGAATGGCTGAGTTCACTGTCAAGTCTGTTTTGATGGGGGCCCTTTTCGGGATCATATTTGGCGCAGCGACCGTTTACCTGGCACTAAAAGCGGGGCTTACTGTTTCTGCTTCTATTCCCATTGCTGTTATTTCTATACTTCTTGGAAAACTATTTTTAAAAACTACGATCCTTGAAAATAACATTATTCAAACAACAGGCAGCGCCGGGGAAAGTATTGCGGCCGGTGTTGTCTTTACTCTTCCCGGGTTTCTTTTTTTAAGTGAAGCAAGCAGCGCTAATTATTTTAATTATGTAACTATTCTTGTTCTGGCTATCATCGGGGGAATATTGGGTACACTGATGATGATACCACTTCGCCGTTCTTTGATTGTAAAAGAACATGGGAACCTTCCCTATCCTGAAGGAACAGCCTGTGCATCTGTGCTGAAAGCCGGTGAAAAAGGCGGTGAACTGGCGATGGTTGCAATTTGGGGAGTTGTTGTTGCCGGAAGCTATGCGATCCTGCAAAAAATATTTCACGTGATTAAAGATGTGCCGGATTTCGCAACCCGGCAGGCAAACAAATTTTTTCCATCGGCAAAACTCAGCAGTGAGATCACTCCTGAATATATGGGAGTGGGCTATATTATCGGCCCGAAGATCGGCGGCGTATTAGTCGCTGGTGGTATTCTTAGTTGGTTTGTTTTTATTCCGTTGCTTGCATCTTTAATAAATCCTGATTTGATCGCTGCACAATTAGCCAAGCTTGGATACTTAGCTGATATTGCAAAACCAGGTGGCCCTGGTAGCTGGGATCCTGTGACACATAATTTTTCAGACTGGTCAACCGCTATCTATCGTGCTTACGTTCGGCAGATTGGCGCCGGTGCTGTTGCAGCCGGTGGCTTTATTACATTGGTCAAAACGATTCCCACTATTATTTCATCTTTCAGGGGAAGTATTGGTTCTTTAAAAAAGAAAGATGGTGTTGTTGCTGATGTTCCAAGAACTGAAAAAGACCTGTCTATAAAAATTGTAGGTATCGGAAGCCTGGCATTGGTATTACTGATCGCTTTACTACCCGGCAGTTTAATTCCGGGCAGTTCGGTGGGAAGTAAATTATTGCTGGGATTGCTGGTAATTATTTTCGGCGCTTTCTTCGTCACCGTTTCATCGCGCATTGTTGGTTTGATCGGTTCGTCAAACAATCCTATCAGCGGGATGACGATTGCCACATTAATGGGAACCTGTTTAATTTTTATAGCAGTGAGATGGACAGGGCATTTTTATGAACCCATGGCTCTTGTTGTTGGCGGTATGATCTGCATTGCCGCAGCGAATGCGGGAGGCACTTCACAGGATCTCAAAACGGGTTATATTGTCGGGGCCACGCCGAAGTATCAACAGATCGCCTTGTTTGTCGGTGCTATCGTTTCTTCGCTTGCCATCGGTGCTACCGTAAAAATTCTTGATACACCAACTCATGAAATGATCCAGCAGGGAATTCATCATGCCATCGGCACGGATAAATACCCGGCACCCCAGGGAACATTAATGGCCACGCTTATAAAAGGAATACTTTCTTTTAATCTTGACTGGCAATTTGTTTTAGTAGGCGTATTCATTGCTGTTGTGATGGAGCTTTGCGGGATCAAATCTTTATCATTTGCCATTGGAATTTATCTCCCTCTTTCCACAACCTTCCCCATTTTTATTGGGGGCGCTATCCGCGGCCTTGCTGAATGGAGAAATAAAATGAAAAACAATTTACCCGAGGAAGAAGATCTCGGCAAAGGAAATTTATTTGCCACAGGACTTGTAGCGGGTGGGGCGCTTGCAGGGGTAATCGTCGCGATCTTATCGGTAAATGAACGAGTCAATGCGGGTTTAGGAAAGATCAGTGCGGAACCAGGACTTACAAGATGGCTGGGCGACCAAGGTTATAAATGGGTGGGGGTTGTTTTCTTCGCAGTGATGGGTTTCATACTTTATCGTGTTGCTATAAGTAAAGCCAAAAAAATTTATTAGAAGATTCTGAAAAAGAATTGGCCCTAACCACTAAAAACTTAAGCACAATGGAACCAATAACAATTTTTCTATTATTAATTTTCATTCTTCTATCAATCGGACTTACCTGTTTAATTCTTAGATGGGTTTTCAGAGTAAAACGACAGCTGTGGAATCAAAGAAAGCAAATTGAATTGCTAATAATGATCGCAGAAAAACAAGGCGTTCCAAAAGAACAATTTGAAAAAATAATTGATGGTATGAAGGCAGAAGATCAATATTTAAACCATTTTTAAGAATATCAGTTTTCTTGATTTCCTTGCGAGTCGTGTTTCCTATGTAAACGTCTGCGCTGCATGAAGCAGAAAAAATTTTGTACATTTTTTTTGTCGCAGCGGTCGTTTGCTGACCTCGTTGAAATTTCAAATATTATTGGGCAAGAAGACACTAATGGAACAGGAAAAATATTGAAAAATAAAAGCATCCCGATCACGTAAGGGATGCCATTTCATTTATAGAAATAGCTCGGGTCAGCAAAAACTCAAATGCTCATATTTTTTTCCAAGAATAGCTGAGTCATCTGCATCAAGCCAGTTTTTTAAAACAGTAGCATACACAGTTTTGAAATCTATTTTGTATTTCAGATCGCCTTCATCGAGATCATTCAGATCGGCCAAAGGATTGATGATTCCCTTTTGTTTTAAGGCTCCCCCAATCATGAACATATTATTGGCAGTTCCATGATCTGTACCACCGCTGGCATTTTGAGAAACTCTTCTTCCGAATTCAGAAAAAGTAAACAGCAGCACATCATTAAACCGGTTATTGCCTTTTAAATCTTTTGTAAATGCTCGTACAGCATCACTTAATTCTGTAAACAAACGTTGTTGTTGTGCTTCCTGGTTCACGTGTGTATCGAAACTGCCCAAAGAAATGTAATACACTTTTGTATTGATGTCGGAAAAGATTAGTGAAGCGATTGTTTTCAATCCATTTCCCAATTCTGTTTTTGGATAGTCTGCTGATGATGGATGTGCCCGGCTTTCCTGGAAAATATAACTGGCCGATGATAAAGTTTCAGACATGGTTTTATAGAGATAATCCACTGTTTCTTCACCATTGCTTCGATGATCTTTCAAAACATCTTTAAAAAACTTTTCATTGCTTGTCCCAAATAATCTTTTCGGATCTTTCATAGCAATGGCTTTTGAATGTTCGCCTTTTAACGCAAGACTCAAAACATCATCAATCTCTAATGCATAAGTTGGTTTATCACAACCGTTGCATTGCGCATCAAGATAACGCCCTATCCATCCTGTTGTGATGTATTCACTGCTTGCACTTCCCGTTTGCCAGATATCCATACTGCGAAAATGTGAGCGGTCGGGATTGGGATAACCCACACTATTCAAAATGGCAAGACCTCCATCATCATACAATTCTCTTAATGCCGTTAATGCCGGGTGTAATCCAACCTCATCAGTCAATGCCAATGCTTTTATTTTTTCGATCCCAAGCCTGGGTCGTTCCCGGTAATAAATATCATTCCGGATCGGGATCACAGTATTCAATCCATCATTGCCGCCGCTTAATTGCAATATAACGGTCACTTTATTTCCGGGAGGCACCCTGTCAACTATTTCAAATGCTTTTAAGAATTTCGGCACCATGAAAGAAGCCGTGGCCAATGATCCCAGTTGTAAAAATTCTTTGCGTTTGATAAGCGGCCCCCTTCCGCCTCCCCCCGAGTGGGAGGAAATTGAATCAGCATCGTTTTTTTTCTTTTCAAATTTCATTTCAAATATTTTTATCTTTCTCAAGGCCCCTCCTTTGGAGGGTTTTGGGGGAGGCCTTAACATAATTGATATTCCGGCGTACTCATGATCTGTATCGTCGCGGTTTTAATAAAACTTTCTTTACTGCCAGCATCTGAGTATTGACTTATTACATCAGCGTTGACGGCTTTTTTTGTTTGCAATAAAACACCTGCAATATCATTTACCAATTCAGTCCGGGGAGCCTTTTCATAAAACCCTACATATTTATTCCAGTCAATTTCTGCATTTACAAGCCTGCCTGCTTTTCCCATCCGGTATCCGTCCGATTTCATTTTTTCTTCGTCATCGCTTCTTCCCATCATTTGATCGTCATCAGTTTTTGGTTTCACATTAAACTCGTCCTGGTCATTGACCAATTGCGGAATGCGCATACGCATCATCAGTGTAGAGCTGTCGATCCATGTTTTGCCTCCCGGCCAACCGGCTACATTCGGAGGATAGAATAATATCTGTCCTAAAACTCTTTGCAATAACAATAATGCCTCTTCATTTTCCAATTTCATGGGAAGCATCCTTTGTATACCTACCAATAACTCGATAGGTGATTTGATCCTGGAGCCAATATTCTTTTCATCATAAAACCAATCACTGGTAAAAATATCCTCCAGCAGCTCACCGATATCATAATCATTTTTATAAAAACGATCAGAAAGCCATTCGACTTTTTGTTCGTCGATAGTATCGTTTACAAAAAAACGATATAGTTTTTGCGAAATAAATCTTGCTGTTTGTTTTTGTTCCAATAAAATATCCAGCACATCATCCCCATCCAGATTCCCTGTCTTACCCAGCACTGTTTTATTACCATCATCATGTTGAAATTTTCTGAAAACAAATTCACCTTTTGCATTGGCGCCCCAACCGGTAAAGGCTCTTGCTGCTTCCTTTACATCCTCCTCTGTATAATTTCCGCGACCCATTGTAAACAATTCCATTACTTCACGGGCGAAGTTTTCATTGGGATGATCTTTCCTGTTTTGATTATTATTCAGAAAATTCAGCATGGCGCCGGTTTTGGAAATATCATGAAGCAGGACGCGAAAATTTCCTAAGGCATTTTGACGAATAACATCAAGCAATTCCTGCTGAAAGAAAACATTCAGATTGCGGCATGCAAAATGTCCATGCCAGAAGAAAGACATTTTTTCCCGAAGCTGTGCGTCACTATTTACCATTTCATTGAGCCAGTAAAGATTTAAACTCCTGATCCCCTCGCGGCTTTTTTTCTGAAATTCCTTTTTTTGTTCTGCCGACATTTCCTGTTTTTGTTGCCTCCCTATTTCCTGGAATCCCATCACCAGTCCCTGCAAATAATTATCTGCTGCCTGAATGTATTCAGGTTTTTTTGAAGAAGATTTTTGAAGAGACTTATATAATTTCTGAGGAGAGACTTTATCAAGATCATTCAACTGCTCTACAGCCGGGCCAAAACCGGCACGCCACATCAAATGCTGATTTTTTAACTGGTTACTCAACGGCATTCACGAGGAATTTAACTTCAGACCAAAAAGAGTTAATAAGGTTTAAACTCAGAGATGGTACTCATCAAACGGACAAAAACCTTGCTTTATTATTCATTGAATGATTTTAACAATATAAAATCCACACGGATTTGACGACATCAGAAATTGTTTCTGGCGGGATCATCAAAAAACCGTGCTCATTTAGCTAATAAAAATCTGAATCCAATATTTACATTGGAAAGAGAACTCGCAGCTACATTAAAATCCACACCATTCCTGTCGCCGGTTACAACACCGGCGTTTGTGGCCTTATCTTTTGTATACTCCAATGTTAACAGGTCGACAAGGCTTATTTCCAGTTGAAATCTTTTAGCTAAAGCATAGGAAATGCCCGGGTACAGATCAATGCCGGCGTTTCTCTGTTCTTCTTTGTATTCATTGGATGTATTAAGCTCCCTGTATTCATAAGAATTGTAAAAGAGACCGCTTTGCCAAAAAAAATAAAATCCCTTGCCAAGTGATTTATATTTTCTTAAAAAAAATTCCAAACCATAACTGGTAGTTTCATATTGAGGAGAAGCAGCAAGATTATTTTTTGAATGACCATAAGATATTTGAATGCCAACGATGGCATTTTGCTCTACTGCTACACCTATCGCCGGGCTAAGAGAAACCGAATTCAGCTTTATATCACTATTATTTTTGTCTTTACTGTCGCTAAATCCGATGTTGCCGCCCAACAGAATTGATCCTTTACTGATTTGTGCATTCATAACAGCGACTGAAAAAATAGATACAGCAAGAAAGAGTAGATTTTGTTTCATAATAGTAGTTTTAAGTGAAAATATTCATCACAAATATGATGAGTCAGGGGAAGAAGCAGCGATCATGACAGTCTCTTTAACGAAATATTCTGTTTAGATAAACAAAAAATTAAAACCGGTGCAGCAAATTGTAAATCGTTTTTTACCCCCTAAATGTATTCTTTCAATTTAGTTGATCCTGTCAGAACCGAAATAAGCAGTTAACACTCCTGGTAAAATAATTCCTTCGGGGGTTTGATTGTTTTCCAGCAGGCATGCCAGTATGCGGGGCAGAGCAAGCGAGCTGCCATTGAGAGAATGAACTAATTGAGATTTTCCCGCCTTATCTTTAAAACGGATCTTCATCCTGTTTGTTTGAAAACTTTCAAAATTGGAAACAGAACTTACTTCAAGCCATTTATCCTGGGCGGCGCTGTACACTTCAAAATCATAAGTAAGAGCAGATGCAAAACTCATATCGCCGCCGCATAACTTTAAGATGCGGTAAGGAAGATGCATTGATCGCACAAGCTTCTCAACATGATTGACCATTTCTTCGAGCACCTCATAGCTTTTATCGGGATGAACCAACTGAACTACTTCAACCTTATCAAACTGGTGAACCCTATTTAATCCACGAACATCTTTGCCATAGCTTCCGGCTTCTCTTCTGAAACAGGGAGTATAAGCGGTCATTTTTATTGGAAGATCTGTTTCTTTTACAATCTCATCACGATAAATATTTGTAACAGGAACTTCTGCAGTTGGAATCAGGTAAAATTTATCTTCCGTTGCAAAATACATTTGACCTTCCTTATCCGGTAATTGTCCTGTACCGAAGGCTGTTGTTTCATTTACCATGAGTGGTGGAAGATATTCTGTATAGCCCGCCGCTGTATTATAATCCAAAAAATATTGTATCAAGGCTCTTTCCAATTTTGCGCCCTTGCCCTTGTAAACAGGGAAACCGCTGCCGGTGATTTTAGTACCCAGTTCAAAATTTATAAGATCATATTTCTTGGCAAGTTCCCAGTGGGGCAATGCATCTTTTGGAAGATTGGGTTTGTTTCCGCCTTCTCTAATAGTCACATTGTCTTCCGGCGTTTTCCCTGAAGGAACTTTTTCTGATGGAAGATTGGGAAGCTGTACTAACTTATCTCCCAATAATTTATTTTTTTCGTCTAACTGAGGCCTGTCATTATTTAATAATGTTTTAAGAAGAATTACCTCATCACGAATTTTATCGGCCTTATCTTTTTGAACATTTTTATAAAGCCGTTGAATCTCGGTTGATTTTGAGTTAATCTGCATTTGAGCGTCTTCAATCCTCTTTTTCAAGTGTTTTATTTCTTCATCTAACAAAATAATTTCATCAACAAAATTTGTAGAAGTAAAATTTTTTACAGCCAGTCTTTCTTTTACCCATTCCGGATTCTGACGTAAAACCTGTAACTGCAGCATCTTTAAAATTTTCGCAAAGATAAAGTTCTAAGTTTTAATCTATTTGCCACAGATGACTCGAATTGACACAAATAGTTTTATTTAATCTGTGTTACTCTGTGCAATCTGTGGTTAGATTTCATACATTCATCAAAACAAAATTTATGATCGATCAATCAATGGTTACCACTAATATTGACCTAAGCGGATACCGCGTAACAAAAAACCTGGGAGTCGTTCGGGGTATTACGGTCCGTTCAAGAAGCTTGCTTGGCAATATTGCCGGCGGGTTTCAAACTCTGCTCGGAGGGAAAATTTCTATCTATGTTGAGCTTTGTGAAAAAACAAGAGAAGAGGCTTTTCAGCAAATGATGGAACATGCTGCCGAACGGGGCGCCAATGCTATTCTTAGTGTGCGATATGACGCCAACGAAGTGATCAGTGGCGTGAATGAAGTGCTTGCTTATGGAACTGCGGTAATTGTTGAAAGAGTTTAGCAGATCGTATTATTAATTAATGATTATTAATTATTCTCCACCATACCGGAAATGATAACGAACCAAAGATGGAATAATCAGTAATCAATAATGAATAATAAACTCATGCACATTTATCTTTGCCAACTATGTTTGCAAATGATGATCTGCAGCAACGCTGGTGGAACCTGGAAGCAAAACTGGTAGGACGATTTGGAAAGAAACCGGATCTGGAAGCCATTCTGTTTTTGATCGGCATACAGGAGTTCGGGCAGATTCGTGAAAAATTCACCAAGGAACAAAAACAGGACCTGATGCATGTGGCGGTTTGCAGCCTGCTTTCTAAAAGTGGCTACTATGCATTGGAAAAAACAGACGAAGAAGGATGGCCGCATTTCAGGCAATTAAAGGCAATGCCCGAAATGAATACAACTGAGCAGGAAAATTTTTTGAAGGATCATATACTTCTCTACTTTGAGAACCACGAGTTTTGAAAGCCCATCCCAACCTTCCCCGTTGGGGAAGGTGTAAAAATCTGAATAATGAAAAGCAGTTTCGTATTATTAAGCACTCTGTTATTTTTTTATACCGGGTTTTCACAAAGAGATTCTGTTGTTACAAAAAGAGATCGAAAGAAGGACGTGCTCTTACAAACAAATTACGGGGATATTGTTGTGAGGCTGTCCGACTCTACTCCGTTACATCGTGATAATTTTTTAAAGTTGGTAAAGACAGGTTACTATGATAGCGTGTTGTTTCACCGTGTGATAAAAAATTTTATGATCCAGGCGGGTGACCCTGAAAGTAAAAATGCAAAGCCCGGCGAACCACTGGGCAATGGAGGGCCTGGCTACAGGATACCCGCTGAGTTCAGAACAACTTTATTTCATAAAAAAGGAGTGATCGCAGCAGCCCGGGATAACAATCCTGAAAAAGCAAGTAGTGGCAGTCAATTCTATATTGTGCAGGGGAAAAAATTTACGGATGCAGGTTTGGATTCAGTAGAAGTTTATCGTTTGAATGGAAGAAAAATTCCGCCCGAACAACGTGAAGTTTATAAAACTATGGGAGGCACACCCCACCTGGATCAAAATTATACTGTATTCGGCGAAGTGGTAAAAGGCCTGGATGTAGTGGATAAAATTGCAGCAGTAGCAACAAGTAAAGGGAATAACATGGACAGACCACTGGAAGATGTAAGAATTCTAAAGGCTAAATTAATAAAGAGAAAGAAGAATGTTCAATAATCAATATTCAATCCTCAATAATTATTCTGCTTCTGTTTGAACATTGTCTATTGAGCATTGAATATTGAACATTTTTTTATAAAAGGAAAAAGCATCCCACTTTCGC
>JBIOGV010000036.1:0-20203 GCA_044448365.1 Chitinophagales bacterium | reverse complement strand
TACATTCGCAAGTTGTTCTCCTTTGCTGTTGGCAGCAACATAATAACGACCGGACTCGGTTCTTGGAAACTTTCCGCCAATGTAAATCTTATAAGTTTTCAGAACATCAAGGCGCTTTTTACCTTTTTTATTTTTTTCAGCACCATTTGTGCTGAATGAAATTTGTTTTTCTTTTATTAGCTCTTTTTCCATCGTTTTTTTTTAACCACTAAGCCACTAAGTTCACAAACCTGCCTGCCGGCAAGCAGGGAAACACAAAGTCTTGGTGCAACTTAGTGCCTTTGCGTCTTTGTGGTTTTAAATTTTCAAATAGGCCGCAAGTCCATGCAAACCGCCTTCTCTTCCGTAACCACTTTCTTTATATCCGCCAAATGGTGAGGTGGGATCAAACTTGTTATAGGTGTTTGCCCAAACCACACCCGCTCTCATTTTTGTTGTTAAGTTGAAAATTTTAGATCCTTTGTCTGTCCATACACCGGCGCTTAAACCATAGGGAGTATTGTTTGCTTTTTCGATCACTTCTTCATCCGTTCTGAATGTTTGAATAGCGAGCACAGGTCCAAAAATTTCTTCCTGTGCAATGCGATTGCTTTGCGCCACGTTGGTAAATAAAGTGGGCCTGCAGAAAAAACCACGGCTCGGAAGCGCACAAGAACTTTGATACATTTCTGCCCCTTCTTTTTTCCCAATGCTGATATATTTATTGATCGTTTCCAATTGTGTTTTGGAATTGATCGCACCAATGTCTGTATTCTTGTCCAACGGGTCACCAACAATCAGCGTTTTAATCCTGTCTTTTAGTTTTCTCAAGACAATATCGTAAACAGATTCCTGTACAAATAATCTCGAACCTGCACAGCAAACATGACCCTGGTTAAAATAAATTCCATTGATCACACCTTCCACTGCCTGGTCCAGTGGTGCATCATCAAAAATGATATTGGCAGCCTTTCCTCCTAATTCAAGAGTTACTTTTTTACTGGTGCCGGCAACTGCTTTCTGAATGATTTTTCCAACTTCTGTTGAACCGGTGAAAGCAATTTTATCAATACCGGGATGGTTTACAATATCAGCGCCCGTTTGACCAAAACCAGTAATAATATTTACTACGCCTTCGGGCAATCCTGATTCCTGTATGATTTCTGCCAGCTTTAAAGCGGTGAGGGGAGTGGTTTCTGCCGGTTTTAATATAACCGTATTTCCTGTTGCGAGTGCCGGGGCAATTTTCCATGCAGCCATCAGCAAAGGAAAATTCCATGGAATAATTTGTCCCGCTACTCCCAATGATTTAGGGATGCGACCCGGGAATGCATATTCCAATTTATCGGCCCACCCTGCGTAATAAAAAAAATGGTTTGCAGCCAGGGGCACATCAACATCTCTTGATTCACGGATCGGTTTCCCTCCGTCAATGCTTTCGATGACTGCTAATTCTCTTGCACGTTCCTGGATCATTCTTGAAATGCGGAAAATGTATTTTGCTCTTTCAGCAGCCGGCATTTTCTTCCATACTTTCTCGTAAGCATCTCTTGCGGCTCTCACCGCTTTGTCAACATCGTTCGCGTTTGCTTCGGCAACTTCTGAAATTTTTTCTTCGGTGGCGGGGTTGATGGTTTCGAAATAGTTGAGTGATGAGGGCTTTACAAATTTTCCATTGATGAAAAGATCATAGCGATCTTTTAGTTTTATGTGTGCCTTGCTTTCCGGCGCCGGCGCATATTCCCAACCTGTATTGAATTTTAATTTGGAAACAGCATTAGTTTTTGATGAAATCTTTTTCTCTTTCTTTGTTACTGCAGGCATTACAATCTTTTTTATGTTACCAGTGACATCAACTTTTTTCATCTTCCGTTGCGTCGCACTCTTATACGTTCTATAATTCTATTTATCTAATTAGCCACTAAGACACCAAGGCACTAAGTTTCACAAAGCCTTTGTGTTTCCCTGCCTGACGGCAGGCAGGTTTGTGTCTTTGCGACTTTGTGGCATCAATCAATCGCAAAATAATCTCCGCTTTGATAAACTCCTGTTTTCTCTTTCACTAGCTGCATTAACACATCATTTGCCAAACTGCTTGCGCCAAAACGGAACCAATGATTATTCATCCAGGCTTCGCCCAGCACTTCATTCAGCATTACCAGGTAATGCAACGCCAGTTTTGATTTTGAAATGCCACCTGCGGGTTTCATGCCGATCATCTTCCCTGTACTATAATAATAATCACGGATGGCTTCAAGCATGGTAAGCGTTACCGGCATGGTAGCTGCAGGCTGAATTTTTCCCGTCGATGTTTTAATGAAATCAGCACCGGCATGCATTGCAATATCACTTGCCCTTCGAATTTTATCCAGCGTGCTTAACTCACCGGTTTCAAGAATGACTTTTAATCTTGCTTCACCGCAAGCTTCTTTAATGGCTGCTATCTCATCAAACACAAAACCGTATTCACCGGCTAAAAATTTTCCTCTTGAGATCACCATGTCCACTTCATCTGCGCCCTCATTGACCGCAAATTTTGTATCAGCGATCTTTACTTTCGTTGCTGCCTGCCCGCTTGGAAAAGCAGTCGCCACTGAAGCAATTTTTATACCGGAACCTTCTACAGATTTTTTTGCCACCCTAACCATGGATGGATATACACAAACTGCTGCAACAGTGGGCAGGCCTTCATAACTGTCCAATAAATGTTTTGCTTTGTAACAAAGTTGTTTCACTTTCCCGGGCGTATCTTTTCCTTCAAGTGTTGTAAGATCGATCATACTCAACACCAATTTCAATCCGTCTACTTTGGATTCTTTCTTAATACTTCTTTTGGTGAAACGTGAAGCTCTTTCCTCTACGCCGACCTGGTCAATTCGCGGAGACAAGCGGAAATCAGGAATGAGGATTGTTTCTTTGACTGCACTCATAACGTGGGTTCTTGCAGGTATGGCACGGTTAAAAAAGTCTTTGCGAAAATGTAGTGATGATTTAACCGTGCCATACCTTACCTGTATTTCAAAATTAAAACTATTTGCGGGCATTTATAGAGTTTTCAATTTTGCTGAATACTGCTCTGAACGTACAAGCGAGCGTGGCAACAGGTGATGATAGTAGTAATGCAGCTGGGTACATAATATTATTCGTTTAATAGTTTAACGTTTAATGTTATGATCAGATTGAAAGTTGCTTATTTATTTAAAAGTCTTTCGATTTAAAAAACCTTAAACTTTAAACCTGGATCTTCTTTAATGCCCGGATAATTTGTTTTTATCGTATGCTACCGGTTATCGAAAGAGTTTTTGACGCTATTTTTTTTTCAATAACTTCAAAAAATTTTTGCTGATGAGAAAACTATTCAAAGCACTTCTTTATGGAAGAGTTATACCAGGATTGGGAGCTTTGTTGTTCTGCATATTTGCAAAATCACAGGTTACCTTTCCTGTTAACGGTATCACCGATCCGCGAACGGGTTGTTATGCTTTTATCAACGCGACCATCGTGCGGGATGGACAAACTACATTAAAGAACTCTACCCTTATTATTCGTGATGGAAAAATAGCAGCGGTGGGAGCCAGTTCTGCTGTTCCAAAAGATGCTGTTGTGATCAATTGCAGTGGTAAATACATTTATCCATCATTCATTGACATCTATACCGATTATGGAATTCCCCAGCCGCAACGTCCTCAAAATAATGCAGGAGGAGGATTTTTTGCACCACAACAATTTATTTCAAATACAAAAGGCCCTTATGGCTGGAACCAGGCAATAAAGCCTGAAGTCAATGCTGCGGATATTTTTTCTGTTGATGATAAAGAAGCGAAATCACTCCGTGACCTGGGTTTTGGTTCGGTACTCACCCACCAGAAAGATGGTATTGCAAGGGGGACGGGTGCATTCGTAACGCTTGCAAATGAAAAGGAAAATCTTGTTGTCGTAAAAGATAAAGCATCTGCTCATTATTCATTCAGCAAAGGAACCTCCACACAGAGCTATCCAAGTTCTATGATGGGAAGCGTGGCCCTGCTTCGCCAAACTTACCTGGATGCTCAATGGTATAAAACCAAACCTGCAAAGGAAGGAGTGAACAAGAGCCTGCAGGCATGGAATGATGAACAAAATTTGCCACAAATTTTTGATGCCAATGATAAATGGAGTGACCTGCGTGCCGACAGGATCGGTAACGAATTTGGAGTGCAATATATTATCAAAGGAGGTGATAATGAGTATCAGCGCATCACCGATATTGCCGCAACAAAAGCTCCTTATATTTTATCATTGAACTTTCCGCAGGCACAGGAAGTAGATGATCCCAATGATGCCAAATATGTTTCACTCACCGATCTGAAACATTGGGAATTGGCTCCCACCAATCCCGCCGCATTTGAAAAAGCAAATATTCCTTTTGCATTAACAACAGCCGATCTTCATGATATAAAGCAATTCTGGACAAATCTTCGCAAGGCTATTGAATATGGATTGACTGAAAGCAAAGCTTTCGATGCATTGACAAAAATACCTGCCACCTGGCTGGGTGTTTATGATAAGGTTGGGAGTTTGGACGAAGGTAAACTGGCAAATTTTCTAATTACTACTGGTCCGTTGTTCAACGAGAAAACAGTCATTGTTGAAAATTGGATTCAGGGAAACAAATATGAAGTAAAGGAGGATGCATGGACAAATGTTGCCGGTATTTATGATCTTGTTTTAAATACGAATGGTGGCCCGGTCAATTATAAACTGGATGTTATAAGTTCAACTTCCGCAAATGTAATTGCGAAGGATACCATTACAGGAAAATTCAGTTATGACGGGAAATTAATAACCTTGAGTTTTTCAACCAGTCCTTCAAAAAAATCACAGGGGATGGGACAGGATAAGCTTGACAGACCGGGCCCGGGAGCAAAAGGCGGCGTAAGTTATCGTTTGAGTGGTGTAAATAATGGTGACATATGGCAGGGAAATGGTGTCGATACTGTTGGAAATTCTTTAACCTGGACTGCCACATTTGTAAAAGCAAATGAATTGGTTGATAGCTCTCGACATAAGCCACCACTGCATTTGGGCAAAGTAACTTATCCATTTGGTGCTTATGGATGGGATTCGTTGCCACACCAGGAAAATCTTTTAATAAAGAATGCAACAGTCTGGACGAATGAGAAAGAAGGAATTTTACCGAATACCGATGTATTGGTAAAGAACGGGAAGATCGCACAGATAGGAAAAAATTTATCCGATCCAATTGCAAAAATTATTGACGGGACCAATCAATATTTGTCGCCTGGTATTATTGACGAGCATTCTCATATCGCAGCTTTTTCTATTAATGAAGGTGCACATTCCATTACATCAGAAGTTCGGATTGCTGATAATCTAAATCCGGAAGACATCGAGATCTATCGTCAGTTGGGTGGCGGGGTTACCTCTTCACATATTCTTCATGGTTCTGCGAATACAATCGGCGGGCAGACACAATTAATAAAATTGCGCTGGGGAGTCAATGATGAAGATCTGAAATTCAAAGGTGCTGATCCATTCATAAAATTTGCCCTCGGTGAAAATGTGAAACGAACTGCCTCCAATCAGGGCAATACACGTTATCCGGATACCCGGATGGGTGTAGAAGAAATACAGGTGGATGCATTTACCAGGGCAGCCGATTATCAAAAGCAAATGAAAGAAGCGGAGCAGGCAACAAAAAAGAAAGGAGGGGATGTACAATCAACTGTTCGCCGTGATCTGCAATTGGATGCTTTGGTCGAGATCATGAATGGAAAACGATTTATTACCTGCCACTCTTATGTGCAAAGTGAAATTACCGAGTTGATGAGAGTAGCTGAAAAATTCGGATTTAAGATCAATACCTTCACTCACATTCTCGAAGGATATAAAGTTGCAGATAAAATGAAAGAGCATGGAGCCAGTGCTTCTACATTCTCTGACTGGTGGGCCTATAAATTAGAAGTGCAGGATGCGATTGCATACAATCCTGCCATTATGGTGAAAGAGGGATTGAATGTTTGCATAAATTCCGATGACCCGGAACAGGCACGTCATCTGAACCAGGAAGCGGCAAAAAGTGTAAAATACGGAGGGCTTACAGAAGAAGAGGCTTTTAAAATGGTGACACTAAATCCCGCAAAGGCTCTGCATGTAGATGATAGGGTAGGAAGCATCAGGGTTGGTAAAGATGCTGATCTTGTTTTATGGAGTGATAATCCTTTGAGCGTTTATGCCAAGGCTAATAAAACAATTGTTGATGGCATCATTTATTTTGACCGTGATCGTGATAAAGAATTGAGAAAACAGATTGCCGTTGAACGGAATCGGCTGATTCAAAAAATGATCGCTGAAGGAAGAAATAACCCGGGAAACACGACACCAGTGCGTCCGAGCCTGCAGGTAGTACTTCATTGCGAAGATTACGAACACAATGATGGTTTGTTTACAGCAGACAGTTATGATGAAATGAGCGATGAAACCAATAAAAACTAAAAAATGAAAAAAATATTTTTTCCTTTACAAATTGTTTTCTTTTTTTCTTTTGTTGCCGCTGCACAGGATGATGTGTATCCGGTTCCTCTGCAAAAAGGAACGTTTTATATTATCAACGCAACCATTCATGTTGGCAATGGGACAATTATTAATAATGGTACAATAAAAATAACGGATGGAAAGATTGCGCAGGCAGGTAATAATATTCCTGTTTCCGGCGGAGAAGTTGTTGATGCAAAAGGCCAGCAGGTTTATCCCGGTTTGATTCTTCCCGAAACAGATCTTGGACTAAAAGAAATAGCCGCTTCTGTTCGCGGATCGAACGATTACCAGGAATTAGGAGAATGGAATCCCAATGTGCAATCTGCCGTTGCTTACAATACAGATTCAAAGATCATCAATACACTTAAATCCAACGGAATTCTTTTGGCGAACGTGGCTCCCGCAGGCAGTCTCATTGCAGGATCAAGTTCAGTGATGCAATTGGATGCCTGGAATTGGGAAGATGCTTTGTACAAGCGAAATTCAGGAATTGAATTTTATATGCCGGGTCTTATTAATCGTCGTCCTCGTTTTGGAGGAAGAGGTCAGCAGCCGGAAACCGATCCTGTAAAAGAGGGGCTTGATAAGATCGAAGAAGTAAAGAAATTTTTTCGTGAAGCGAAAGCCTATTCCCAGGGAACAAATCATACGGAAACAAATCTAAAGTTTGAAGCGTTAAAACCATTGTTTGAAAAGCAGGCGAAACTTTTTATTCATGCAGGAGTGATAAAGCAATTATTGATTGCAGTTGATTTTGCAAAGGAGTTTGGTATCGATGTTGTGATCGTTGGTGGAAGCGAAAGCTGGCAAATTGCAAATCTGCTAAGGCAAAATAATATTTCTGTAATTCTCTCCAGAGAATACCGATTGCCCGAAACAGAAGATGAAGATATTGATCAACCATTCAAAACCCCGTTCATGCTGAAGCAGGCGGGAGTATTGTTTGCTCTGAATGATGATCATGAAGAAGCACGGTATCGCAATCTTGCTTTTAATGCAGGCACCGCTGCTGCGTATGGTTTAACAAAGGAAGAAGCATTGCAAAGTATTACTTTAGATGCAGCAAAAATTTTGGGCATTGATAACCGCACAGGTTCTATTGAAGCAGGAAAAGATGCAAACATTGTAATAAGTGAGGGTGATATTCTGGATATACGTTCCAGTATTATCACTGCGGCATTTATACAGGGACGAAAAGTAAACCTGGAAAATAAGCAAACACAATTGTACAACAGGTATATGACCAAATATGGTTTGAAATAGATGACGGTTGTACAGATGACAGATGATAATAAGGGGATTATCCGGGTGGATCACCCCCTTATTACTTAATGAGGCTTTATTTCATTGATCTCTGTTTGCGGTACAAGAACTTTGTGATCTTTTTCTACAACAATCTCCTTGGCCAGGTTGAATGTTGCGGTTTGTTTTATGCTTTGTGATGAGGCTCCAATTTTTATTGAATAAGTGCCGGCTTCGGCAACCCAGCTTTCTCTTTTTGAATCGAACGAAGCAAGATCTTCTGCATCGATATCAAAGCTTATTGTTTGCGATTCTCCGGGTTGCAGCAGTTTCGTTTTTGCAAAACCTTTCAGTTCTTCAGATGGTTTGTCCAGGGTTTTCGACGGAGCACTGATGTATAATTGAACTGCTTCTTTTCCTGCAACGCTACCGGAATTTTTTATGGTAACAGTAGCAAGTATTTTCTTATTGAATGAAGTTGCACTTAGTTTAAGATTGCTATAATCAAAACTGGTATAGGATAATCCAAATCCAAATTCGTAAGCCGGCTTTACATTGAAAGTATTGTAATATCGATACCCAACATAGACTCCTTCTTCATAGGTTACCTCGGCGGGTATTTGCTTCATTCCGAAATTTCCGGTTGTGGCCTGGTCGGGAAATTCTTTACCCGGGAAATTCTTAGCGGAAGGAACATCCTTGTAATCCATCGGGAATGTTGTAGCCAGTTTACCGGAAGGATTTACTTTGCCGTTTAAAACATTTGCAATGGCATTACCTCCTTCAAGACCGGGCTGCCATGCAAGAAGGATGGCATCTGCATTATCTCTCCAGCTTGCTATTTCTATTACTCCGCCGATATTGAGTACAATGATCAGTCTTTTATTTTGTGCATGAAAAGCGTCTGCAATATTCTTTATAAGGACTTTCTCTGAATCACTCAAATAAAAATCGTTTTCTAATTTTCTGTCTCTTCCTTCACCTGCATTTCTTCCGATAGTAATGATAGCAGCATTCACTTCCAGGGCTTTTTTATCGATAAAATCTTTGCCGGGCAGCCACTCGGGCGCAGGCGGTGTCGGGTTCATGAATTCCTGCATAAAAGATTTTTTCGGATGTTTTGCTTTTTCTTCAGCCAGATAGTCGGAATAAGCATTTTTCACATCATTATCAACAGTGATGCCCGCATTGGTTAGCCCCTGTACCAATGATACAGTGTACGCTTTGTTAACGTCGCCACTGCCTGTGCCTCCCGCAATAATATCATAAGATCTATTTCCGAATACCGCAACTTTTATGGCATTTTTTAAAGGAAGCGTATGGTTCTCATTTCTCAATAATACCATTCCTTCTTCCGCAGCACTACGGGAAACGGCTGCATCTTTTTTCAGATCGGGTTTATCAGAATATTTATATTTTTTGAAGGACGGAGATTGAAGAATAATATTTAGAATGCGTTCCACATTTTCATCCAGGATTTTCACATCAAGTGAATCGTGATTCACTGCATCGATGATCCTCTGCGTTTGTTGTGGGGTTCCCGGCATTAGCAGATCATTACCTGATTTCATTTGCTCAACAGGATTCCGGCCGCCAAACCAGTCTGTCATGACAAATCCTTTAAATCCCCATTCTTTCTTTAATATCGTCGTGATCAGGTCATATTCTTCTGAGGTATATGTACCATTGATCTTATTGTAAGAACTCATCACTGTCCATGGCTGCGAACCTTTGACTGCGATTTCAAAATCTTTCAGGTAAATTTCTCTCAATGCTCGTTCACTCACAATTGTATTCACCGTTCCCCGGTCTGTTTCCTGGTTATTGGCGGCAAAATGTTTGATCGAGGTTCCAACTCCATTCGATTCAATTCCATTTACCATGGCTGAGGTCATTTTTCCAGCGATCAACGGATCTTCTGAATAATATTCAAAGTTTCTTCCGCCAAGGGGATTGCGATGAATATTTAAGGCGGGCGCCAATAAAATATCAACTCCATAATCATGCACTTCACTGCCAAATGCAACACCCACCTTTTTTACAAGGGCTGTATCCCAGGTTGATGCCAGTAATGTTGCCACAGGAAAAGCGGTAGCATAATAAGTTTTGGAACTATCCTTATTTCGTATCGGTTCAATCCGTAAGCCTGCCGGCCCGTCTGAAACAACAATGGAAGGGATTCCGAGCCGTGGAATGGCAAATGTGCTTCCTGCTGCACCGGGAACTTTATCCGGAGCGGCGGGTTCCTGTTGCCGTGCCCCCGGCATGTGAAAGCCATTACCCACAACGAGTTTTGCTTTTTCTTCGAGAGTCATAGCGGCAATGACTTCCTTAATGGAATTTTTTCCGAGCTGGGGCAAAGACTTTTCCTTTTGTGCAGATACAAACAATGCCTGCATTAAAAAGATGGCTGATAGAAAAGCAGCATAGATAAAAGAATTATTTTTTTTCATACTGAACATTTGAGTTGATAAAAATTCATTGCGTCAATATGACACAATGTAAATCTATTTTTGTAATTTCAAATATTCTTTCGCGGATTTTTTTAAACATTTCTGTAAAACGGTGGCTAAGAAAAGCATAAAGGATTTTATCGTTGAGGGTACTGAAGTATATCTTCCATCCCTGTCGTTGGACTGTGTCATATTTGGATTTCATGAAGATCAGCTGAAAGTGTTGTTATTAAGAATGAAGAATGCAAAACCATGGAGCTTACCGGGCGGATTTATCTTTAAAAATGAAGATGTTGATGAAGCTGCTGAAAGAGTATTGAAGGAAAGAACAGGTCTTTCAAAAATATTTCTGCAGCAATTCAATGTCTTTGGAAAACCAAAAAGATCCGATTCAGATTTTCACCGAAAAGTTTTAAGAAAGGATGGGATTGAATTAAGCGATGATCACTGGTTATTCCGGAGGTTTGTTACAATTGGCTATTATGCACTGGTTGAATATTCTTATGTAAATCCCAAGCCGGACAATTTTTCTGACCTCTGTTTGTGGCGTGATGTAAATGACCTGCCCGAAATGATGATGGATCACCTGCAAATTGTTCAAAAAGCTCTTCACACGCTGCGTTTGCATTTGAATTATCACCCGGTAGGATATAATCTTTTGCCTCAGAAATTTACAATGCCCCAATTACAAAAATTGTATGAAACTATTTTGGACAAAAGACTGGACAGGAGAAATTTCCAACGAAAAATTTTAAGCTATAATATTTTAAAACGTTTAAAGGAAGTGAAAAAAGGGGTTGCACATAAAGCGCCTTATTTATACAGGTTTGACCTCCGGAATTATCAAAATGCATTGCAGCAAGGTCTGCAGGGTGGTTGGTAAATTAAAAATACCCTTTGGGTGAATATCAGGATTAATCCTGTTAAATTTCTTTAAATTACAGGGAGAGGATTACTATTTTTCATGCGTTACATAAAATCATCCTGTTGAAACGCATACTACTATACTTATCGATCTTTCTTTTTCCGCTTATAATTTCGGCACAGAAAGTTATATCTGTTACAATTGATGCAACGATCAATCCCGCCACTGCTGATTTTATTCATCGGGCTATTGCAAAATCTGAGAAGGAACAGGCTGAGTGCCTGGTCATTCATTTGAATACACCCGGGGGTTTATTAAAATCTACCCGGTATATTGTTGGTGATATCATGGAATCTTCCGTTCCTGTGATTGTATTCATAGCACCGGCAGGTGCTGATGCAGGTTCTGCGGGAGTGTTTGTTACTTTATCGGCACACATCGCGGCCATGGCGCCTGGAACCAATATAGGCGCTGCACATCCCGTAACAGGCCAGGGTGAAGTGGACAGCATTATGTATGGAAAGATCACTAACGATGCGGCTGCATTTATCCGGACGATCGCAAAAACAAGACACAGAAATGTTGAATGGGCAGATAATGCGGTGCGCAGAAGTTATTCTTATTCTGAAACAGAAGCATTGGAGGATACTGTCATAGATCTGATCGCAAAAAATGACGCCGAACTTTTGCAATTAGTAGACGGGCGAAAGGTAGACCTGAATTCCCGAACAGTGACACTTCACACAAAATCTGCAACGATTGAGACCTACAAGATGAGTTTTATTGAAAAACTGCTTAACATCATCAGTGATCCGAATATTGCGTATATACTTTTAATGCTGGGCTTTTATGGCATCATGTTCGAGCTGTATAGTCCGGGTACTATTCTTCCCGGTATTATTGGAGTCATTAGCCTGATCCTGGCTTTTTATTCATTGCAAACGTTGCCGGTGAATTATGCGGGTATGGCATTAATTGCATTTGCCCTCTTGCTTTTTTTGCTGGAGATAAAAATAGTAAGTCATGGTGTGCTGGCGATCGGCGGCATTATTTCTTTGATCATTGGTTCGATGATGCTGATTCGCACAGGGTCAGGCGAAGTGGGGAGAATATCATGGACTGTAATCATTTCAGCTACAGTGGTTACTTCTTTATTTTTTCTTTTTGTGATCGGGATGGGAATAAAAGCTCAGCGGCTGAAACCTGCGACAGGCTTTGCTGCATTGGTTAATGAATTTGGTTCAGCCAATGAAGTATTAAATCCTATGGGAATGGTGTTGATTCATGGTGAACTTTGGCAGGCAGAGTCACTAACTGGTGTGATCAGCAAAGGAGAAAAGATTCGTGTGAGAGATAGAAAGGGGTTTAAATTGTTTGTAGAAAAAGTATAACGAATTATTATTTGCGAGCCAAAGCTCATAGCTTACGGCTCGCAGCTCAAAGCTTAAATAAATTTTATGCAACAAGTCCCGGTCATAACCATTGTCGTTGTAATCTTTGCTCTCATCATTTTATCAAATGCTATTCGTATTCTGCGTGAATATGAACGTGGCGTGATCTTTCGTCTTGGTCGTTTAATTAAGGTAAAGGGTCCGGGTATTATTTTGCTTATTCCGATTGTTGACAGGATGATCAGGGTAAGTTTGCGTACTGTAGTGCTGGATGTGCCTCCTCAGGATGTGATCACACAGGACAATGTTTCCATTAAAGTAAATGCGGTAGTGTATTTCCGCGTTCTCGAACCGCAAAAAGCCATCGTACAGGTTGAAAATTTTTTAGCGGCCACTTCTCAAATTTCTCAAACAACGCTGCGCAGTGTACTTGGGCAATCTGAATTAGATGACCTGCTTTCACAGCGGGACAAGATCAATCATAAACTTCAGCAGATCATTGATGCTAACACTGAACCCTGGGGCGTAAAAGTTTCAAATGTAGAAGTAAAGCAAATTGATCTGCCGCAGGAAATGCAACGAGCCATGGCTAAACAAGCCGAAGCGGAACGTGAACGTCGCTCTAAAGTGATCGCTGCTGAAGGCGAGTTCCAGGCTTCGCAACGTTTATCCGATGCCGCAAAAATATTAAGCGAAAATTCAAGTGCTCTAACTCTTCGCTATCTGCAAACATTGAGAGAAATCGCTACAGAAAAAAATTCAACAACTATTTTCCCGGTGCCCATTGATCTTCTAAAACCATTTTTAAAACCAGCCGATAGGGAATCGGGTCAATGAAATATTATTTAACCCGTAGTGCGATTGATTTTATTCTTAGTGTTCTTTGTGGTTCCCTGTCTGCCGGCAGGCAGGTTTGTGAACTTTGTGTCCAAAAAAGGTCACAAAGGACACCAAGTATTTACAAAGTGCACAACGTTTTCGCCCTATTTTCGTCAAAGCATAGATTAACCTGACGTTTATAATTTCATTTTTGTTAATCGCACTACTGGTTATTACTTATTCAACTTTTATCTATTCACTATTATCTTTTATCCATTATCTATTTCCATGCTCTCCGGAGAAACCGCAACCAGTTGCCGTGCATAATTTTATTAATGTCTTCAGCAGAATAACTTCTTTTTTTTAGCAACGATGGAATTTTTTGAAGATCGGCAATGGTTTCAAGATCATAAGGACATTGTTCTTTTCCAAAGCCTCCGTCAAGATCGGAACCAATTGCAACATGATCCACATTACCTGCAATCTGGCAGATGTGATTTATGTTATCAATGACTTTTTCCAGATTACAATTCAATTCAAGTGGTGTTGAATGTTTGCGTTCCCAATCAGGCACAAGCATCCATGCATCAAAAGCAGCTCCGATCACAGCATTTCTTTCTATCAAAACCTTTATCTGTTCATCACTGTACTGCCGGTTATGATTTACGAGAGCACGACAATTATTGTGACTGGCCCAGACATGACCGTGAAAATGATCCATTGCCTGCCAGAAAGCATCATCACAAAGATGGGTCGCATCAAGAATAATATTCAACCGCTCCATTTCTTTCAATAATGACAAGCCTTGTTCATTCATTGTTCCCGTTGCATCGGTTCCGTTTGCGTATCTTCCTGGTCCGAAATGAGCCGGGCCAATAGCACGCAATCCATACTCATAGGCTTTTTCTAAATAGCCTAACGTTATCAATGAATCGGCTCCTTCAAGACTTAAAACATATCCAATCGTTTTCTTTTCATTTGGTTCATCATTATTCCAATAGGCGAGTTGTATTTCCAATGAACGAAGATCTTTTACCTGCATTAACTCACCTTCCTCTTCCATAGTTTTATACCAGGCTAATTGCGCTTGTGTCTGAGCCCAGGCCTGTTCGGGTGAATTCCATCCGGGGAATGGATGGCCCGGCGATGAATACCTTGCTATTTGTGTGGCTACCACCAATCCAATATTTCCTTTTCGCAATTCATCAAACGAAACGGTTCCTTTTCCACGATCGGGTTTGTCAGTCATTCCGATTTCACGCGAGCGAATTTCAGCAAGCGATTGCCGCAGATCACGGTTCCATTCCATGGCATTCATGGCAAGATCGAGATGAGCGTCGATGATGAGCATACTGGTTAGATTGTTTACTGTTGTATTGTTTGATTGTTAAATTGTCAGAATGCCAACAAAAAATATAACATCGGGAATTAACCAAACTTTGAGCTGTTATAAGAATGATCATTCAAAAAAAATAACCATGTAACCATTCAACAATTCAGCCATCATACAGTGATTCTTTTGTCTCTCGCAATGTTTTTCCATTCACCTGTGATTCTTCTGTCCTCAACAATGTGAGCGCGTTCGTATAAAGCTACACTAGGACAAATATGAAAAGGTATTCCATACAACACATCTCCGGTTTTATAATTGTGGTTTTTCTGCACTTCGCAAACAAGATGTTCTTCGCTTTGGCTAACGGGGACCAGGCCTGGAGCATTCAGAAAAAAAATTCTTCTGCTGATCTCATTTTCTGCAGCAACAGATTTATGGCCCAGGTCAGTACAAATTCTTGTTGGAGAAGGAAGTGAAATGATCCTTGTAATCAAAACGGCAGCCGGAATGAAATCCTGATCAGGGCAATTTTCAAGATACTCTTTGTCCCAATAGATAAATGTGCCCGGGCTGCACTCTGTATTTTTTCTTTTTGCATGAATGGGAAAGGTAGGAGAGCCGCCGGCAATAATATTTAGAACAGGAATTCCATGTTCCATTAATTCTTCTTTTAATTTCTCGACTTTTGAAAATGCTTCATTACATTCTTTTGTTCTGATAGTAATATCGGCATTTCGAATGTGACCGTCATACACGTGAAGTCCGGCGAATTTTATTCCTTTTGTTGCTGAACAGAATTTGCAAAGTTCAACAGCAGCATCCGGTGCGATGCCGGTCCGGTTCATACCAATATTCAAATCAACATATACAGGTACCTGCATTTCGGTTTCTGAAAATGCGGCGGCTTGTTCTTTTGCTGCCCGGATATTATCGGTGAGGCAGGAATATTTAGTGCCCGGAAATTTTCTTACCAGTGTAATGAATCGCTGAAGTTTTGGCCCCAGTGGCTGGTAGGCCAATACGACGTCAGGTGCCCCGATCATTCCCAGCATTTCGGCTTCAGCGATGGTGGCACATTTGAATTTGGTGATGCCTGCGTCCAACATCAATTGTGAGGCTTCAGCAGATTTATTTGTTTTTACATGAGGCCGTAATTGGTCAATATGGCTGACCATGCGGATTGCCGTTTGAATATTTGCCTTTACTCTTTGTGAAAAGATTACAAGAGCCGGGGAATCGGTTTTTTCAATATCATCTATTAAATACCAATTTTGATTCATGACATATCGTTGTGACAAAATGGGTTGAGTGTTAAATTGCTACATGTTAAATGGTAAATTATTTGGTATTAAATTATGAAAATAACAATTAAACAATTACACCATTAAACCATAATCAGTGTAATTCAAAGATTGCTTCTATTTCCACTGCAACATTTCCGGGTAAGGAACCCATCCCAACAGCACTGCGAACACCTTTTCCATTTTCCTCTCCCCAAAGTCGAACAAAGAGCTCACTACATCCATTGATAATTACAGGATGGTTTTCATACTCAGGCGTGCAGTTCACCATCCCGAGAATTTTGATCACTCTTTTTATTTTTTCAAGATCTCCAAAATGATCTTTTATAGAGCTGAGGATGGCGAGGCCGCATTGTCGTGCGGCGATCTTTGCTTCTTCATCTGAAAGATCTTTTCCTGATTTTCCTTTGATCGGGCTGCCATCATTGTTCACTGAAACATGACCGGATACATACAAAAGATCTCCCACGACCAGGCATTTCTTATAGATCCCTTTCGACGATGGAAGCACAGGAAGGGAAAGATTCAATTCAGATAATTTTTGCTCAACCGACATAATTTTTGTTTAGACTTCAAAATACAAATGATAATGCATCCTGCAATTCGGATTAAATGCTGCATTGCAATAGGGACAGTGATCCTTACTGTTCAGATATTCATTGATGGTCATTTCATTTTTACAAATACCGCAAAGGATTGCTTTTTCATCAAACTCATTTTTTGTCCACACCGCATGTTCATGACCGGCTTCTTCTTTATGACAGCTATAACAAGGGTAATATTCTCTGCAGCATTTGAATTTTATGGCAATCACATCAAGCGGCGAATGATAATGAGTACAGCGCGTATATTCATCGATCACGTTCCCTTTCATGGAAGAAGCTGCGTTTTGCGTCATTGTAAACTGTTTTGCAATTTCGCTATGCGGGAAACTTCCTGCCAGATATCGTTTGCAATCTCCTGCCGGGAACGGTTGCCATCTGTTATAAAGACGTTCTCTTTTCCCTCAAACAGTTCAAATGCCTCGAAATATTTTTCCCTCACTTTTTTTAGATTTTCGATCGACTCATAAAGCTCTATGGTATTTCTTCCCTTGTTAAGACGTTTCATACTTAAGTCGGGTGATATGTCGATGTATACATTCAAATCGGGGCGGAGCAGATCAGCGCTCAGAGAATTTGCCTGGATCACCCAATCCATCGCCATGTGCACACCATGATATGCATAAGAAGAAAAATAATACCGGTCTGTGATAACGGTATAACCTTCCCCGAGCTTTTTTAAAATGCCGTCTGTTTTGTTTGTAAGGTGATCAAGCCTGTCAGCAGCATAAAGAGCTGCTATCGTTCTGTGATCGGCTTCCATCTTATGTTTGAAAATATCCCTGATGAGCAGACCGATCCGGCTGTCAGTGGGTTCTGCAGTAGTATAAATTTGCAAGCCTTCTTCTTTCAACCTGTCTGCCAAAAGTTTTACATGTGTACTTTTCCCGCTTCCATCAAGACCCTCAAACGCTATAAAAAGGTTTTTTTTCATAATTGGTTTTAAAGATACTGGTAAAATAATTTTGAAAGAGATATTGCTGATGAAAACTTTCGCCAATAAATTTCAGGGCATCGGCAATATTTTAAAAGAGTTTTCTAAAATTATTCATCATTGAAAGTCCTGGCTGTAAATGTAATCATGATGAAACAGAAGTTATTATTTTTTGACGCATGAAAAAAGGCTTATCTTTTAATGATCTTTTCAGTTAACATCAACGACCAGGTTGGTGAAGCTTTTTTTGCCACCATTGAAAACTTACCCTTTTTCTTCCAAATATATTGTTATGATACGTTCAGTTGTTTTAATCGGCATTTTATTTTTATTGGCTGCCGGGTTTCACCAGCCGCCGCCTTCAAAAAATTTTTCTATTCAGCAATTGGCACCGGGAGTATGGGCTGCCATCCAGAATGACAAAGGTGGCCATGCAATTTCTAATGCAGGTATTGTTGACCTGGGTGACAGAACCTTAGTATTTGATGCATTCATCAATCCCGATGCTGCCGCTGAACTAAAACAGGCAGCAGAACAATTGACAAAACACCCTGTTTCATTTGTAATAAACAGTCATTTTCATGATGATCATATTCGCGGTGACCAGGCTTTTGTTCCAGGTGCATCAATCATCAGCACGGAATGGACAAGAAATGAAATGGAAAAAGCTGAACCGGAAGAGCGTGAGTGGGCCAGGAAGAATATTAAAAAGCAAATAGAAAAAGCACAGCAACGGCTCCAGGTTGCGAAGGCCGATGAAAAGGAAGAAGATATTATGTGGCTGGGATATTATGAAGCGATCTCGCAGTCATTGCCGAAATTGAAAATGATTTTACCTGATATTACATTTAAAGATTCGATGTGGATACATGGTTCGTTGCGATCGGTCCTGTTAGTGGAATGTCATGACGGACATACCGGGAGTGATGCAGTTATGATCCTTCCGAAAGAAGGGATTGCATTTATGGGAGACATATTGTTTGTGAATCGTCATCCCTGGTTTGGTGATGGACATCCTGATAGTTTGAAAAAGCATTTGCAACGTTTCTATGCTGATACTTCTTTGAAGCAATTTGTTCCCGGTCATGGTGCTGTAGCGGGTAAAGAGTCATTGCAGCGACTCATTCAATATATTAATGATCTTCAACAGGCGGCTTCGGACGCAGTTGAAAAAGGCGTAACGGATTCTGTATTTGAAAAAAGTCCGGTTTTGGCGGCATATAAAAATTGGTGGTTTGGAAGATTTTATTCCGACAATCTTGAAGTAGTTTATGAAAAGGCGAAAAAGAACAAATAAAAGGATTTAGTTTATCTTACCGAATGTTTCTTTACATTATGATCTCCATTTATACCAACCGAAATTTTAGAAAAACCAACGCAGTAAATTCTCAGTAAAAGGTTATTGTTTTAACTCGTGTTTTTCATATAGTCACATCAGCAATCTTCTTAGTAAATAAAATAACCAATCTTAAGTAAGGATTTTTACTATGTAAACAGTAGTAGGAAATCAAAAGAATTATCTAATGAAAACACCTATTGATACACTAAACCTGCGTTTGTAATTTTAGTCTGATATCTGTGATCCTTTGAAAAAAGCCGTCCATGAAAACCAATCTACACTGTATCCTGTATTTTAGAAAGTACATTTATCTGCTTTCAATTTTTTCATTGCATTTATTTTTTGCTTCCGGGCAAAATATTGATTTCGGAAAGAGTTTTATTAATGTTACAAAAGGTACTAACGGTGGTACAATAGAGCCTGGTGATACCCTGGAAATACGAGCCTCGTTTGTTGTTCGCGTAGGTACGTTTGATAGTTGTGGTTATTTTGATGCCGTGCCGGCTGGAACTTCTTACATTCCGGGAACGATCAGGGTGCTTACCAATGAAGGGAAAATATACAAACAATTCACGGATGCTGCCAATGATGATTGTGGCTGGATAACTTCACCCAATATTCGTATCAATCTTGGTTATACTACCGGCGCTGCGCCTGCTACAGCTTTCAAAAGAGGAAGAGTGAGCAATACTCACAAACCTTCTTTTTTTGGAAGCACCTGTATTATGGTGGCTTCTTTTCGTGTTAAGGTAACAGCAGCTTATGGCAATTTGATCAATATTGGTGGAGGATTAATGACCTACAAAAGTGGGGCAGGGCCGTTACAATCATTTACATTTCCGCTTAACAACATAATGGTTTATCCGAACTACGGGATTTGTTCCAATACAGTTGGAGCGAATGCGATTGGCACTGAATTCAACGGTACATTCGGATCGGGAAAACCAAGGAACCGTGGCATTTCTGCGAATGTTCCTCCAGGTTACACTTACAATACATTTACAACCAATATGCCTAATGACTATTATTATGGAGTAGCAAATAATACAAGCACTGATGTTGGATATACTACTTTGAATACATGGGCAAAGCCAGATCTGAGCGCTCCTACACATCGTGTGTTCCAGGTTTGGGATATTATTGGCGATCATACCGGGGCGGCGTCTCCATCATTGGGCAATCCCGCTGCTGATACGGCGACTAATCCAAATGCAGGATATATGCTGATCATTAATGCTGCTTATAGAATTGATTCTGCATTTCAACAAACCATTTCTAATCTTTGTCCAAATACTTATTATGAAATTTCCTGCTGGCTGAGAAATATTTGTTCAAAATGCGGATGCGATTCAAACGGAAAAGGTGCAAGCAATGCAGGCTATATTCCTACTGCCCCAGGTGATTCTTC
>JBIOGV010000035.1:0-20204 GCA_044448365.1 Chitinophagales bacterium | reverse complement strand
GGACGCTTTTTATTTATTCTTGATGATAAAACGGGTACACGTCTTACCTCTGGCCGCACTTACCAGGACATATTTCGCTCCGAGTTCGGTTTATAAGCTCCGTCGAATTTTTCAGGATTATCTTTTTTTTGCCACTCACAGTAAAAATTAGCCTCTGGCCATAAATCTCTCAGATTAAGTAACCGCAAATTGAGCATTGCGTCATAGGGATGTCATTGAAATCGGCCGACTATCAACAAATTAAACCGTTCAGTATAAAACAATGTTCTATGTAATATAAAGTACTGAATTTTGAACTGTAATTAATTAAAACAGGTACTAAAAAAGAAACGAAAATGAGAAAGTTTATAACCATTCTGACGTTGTTTATCAGTTTTACTATAGTTGGCTATACCCAGGTAAAACCTGGAAAAGTAACAGGAAATGTTATCGATGGGAATGCAAAAACCATCGAATCCTCAACAATAGCTCTTTTGAGAGCAAAAGATTCGTCAGTCGCAAAAATTGGAGCTGCAGATAAGAACGGACATTTTGAATTTGAAAACATTGCCCCGGGAAAGTATATGGTCTCAATTTCTGCAGTTGGTCATCAAAAAGGATTTTCTGAAATTTTTGAAATAACTACTGATAAGACTTCAGTTGATTTGAAGACCATCGAATTAGCAGCCATTGCCAAAAATCTGACAGGGGTTACTGTTATTGCCAAAAAGCCTTTGATCGAACAAAAAATTGATCGTACTGTCGTGAATGTAGATGCTGCCATTTCAAATGTTGGAGCTACTGCACTTGAAGTTCTTGAAAAATCACCCGGTGTTACCGTGGATAAAGATGGAAATATTAGTCTTAAAGGCAAACAGGGGGTACAGGTGTATATCGATGGAAGACCTGCTTATTTATCCGGTGCCGATCTGGCAAACATGCTTAAGAGCATGAGTGCAAGCCAGCTTGACCAAATTGAAATTATGACAAATCCACCGGCCAAATATGATGCCGCAGGTAACTCAGGTATCATTAATATCAAAACGAAAAAGAATAAACAATTTGGATATAATGGGAGCGCTACCGTAGGTTATACCCAGGGTTATTATCCCCGTTTTAATGAGAGTTTCAATTTCAACTATAGAAATGGAAAGTTTAATGTCTTTACGAATCTTAGTCATAACTATAACAGCCGGATTGAGCAATTGAATATTCAAAGAAATTTTCGTGACCAGTCAACGGAAAAAATAACCTCAACGTTTGACCAGGTTTCAAAAATGAGGAATGAGAATCTATTTTATAGTGGCAAAGTGGGAGTGGACTTTTTTGCCTCAAAGAAAACAACGATTGGTGCAGTGGCTAATGGTTTCAGAAATCCAGGCACATGGACCAGTAAAACACAAACAGATATTTATAATCCGACTGGTCAATTACAGGATATTACCGGTGGCTACTCAAGGAATGATCAGTTGTGGAAAAATTTCAGCACCAACTTAAATTTCAGACATGAGTTTGATTCAACCGGCCAGGAACTGAGTGCAGACCTGGATTACATAAGATATAATTCTGCAAGTGATCAAAGTCTTATCAGCAAATATTTTGATGATGGTGGAAATTTTATCGATGGCCCCGATACTTTGCTGGCAAAGCTTCCGCAGGACATAAAAATTTATAGTGGTAAAATGGATTATACTTTGCCATTGAAGAAGGGAGCTAAGTTTGAAGCCGGTGTAAAATCCAGTTATGTACAAACCGATAATAATGCTGCTTATGATAGTTTAGAAAATGGACAATTGGTTCATGATAATAATCGCAGTAACCATTTCAAATATGAGGAAAACATCAATGCTGCTTATGTAAACTACAGCAGGCCATTTAATAAAAAGCTTTCAGGACAATTTGGCCTTCGGGTGGAAAATACAATTGCAAAAGGCAACCAGGTAACCACGGGCCAGAAATTTGAGAGAAATTATACCCAGCTTTTCCCGACGACCTATTTCCAGTACACCATTAATCAGAAGAACCAGGTCGGGATTAATTATGGCAGAAGAATTGAGCGGCCTGACTATGAGGATCTGAACCCCTTCATACATTTTCTTGACAGGTATACTTATGAACAGGGAAACCCGGATTTGAAACCACAATTCTCACAGAATATCGAGTTGTCTCATATTTATGGCGGATTTGTAACAACCACGGTCAATTACACAGCAACCAAAGACATTCTCCAGGAAGTCATTGAACAGCATGAAGCAACCAATGAAACGTTCATTAAAAAAGCCAATATTGCTAAGTTGCACCAGGTTGGAATTTCAATAAGTGGTTACAGGGAAATCAGGAAATGGTGGAGCGGCAGCATTTACGCCAATCTCTTCAACAATCAATTTGAAGGCGTCGTGAATAACGAAAATATTAAAATTGGCGTAACGAGTTTCTTAATTCAAACTCAGCAGCAATTTAAATTCGGTAAAGGCTGGGAAGCAGAAGCAAGCGGGTTTTACAGGACCAAAGGTTTGGAAGGTGTCATATTTATTCATCCACTGGGGCAGATCAATTTTGGATTGAGCAAGCAGGTTTTAAAAAATAAAGGCTCTGTCCGCTTAAATCTCCGGGACGCTTTCAATATGACGAATTTCAAAGGCGAAAGCAGGTATGGTGATGTAGATGCAAAATTTCAGAATTATAATTATAACCGGTCTGTGAGCATAAGCTTTACCTACAGGTTCAATAAAGGAAAAATGAATGGAAATAATCAAAGAAAAAATGGTGGCGCCGAAGATGAGCAAAACAGGGTAAAAGCAGGGGGCGGAAATTAAAAGCAAGCATAGCAAATCCAAATTGCCGGTATTTTCATACCGGCTTTTCCATTTAATCGATGTTCTGCCTGGTGATGTTTTATATGATTCGTTAAGCCCAGGTATGGCCTTTATCTATTTGTAATCATTAATTACCCTTCAACACAATAACTACGAAGCTTGTCATAATTCACTCCTTCAAGTGAAACTTAGCTATCATCTTTATACTCTTAAAGTATAGCCATACCAGCGATTATGAAATTTTTTTTTACCCTCCTGAGCAGTACCATCTGTTTTTCTTTTGCATTGAAAGCTCAAACAGGAAAAATAACCGGAAGTGTTAAGGATGCCTCGTCAAAAAGTATTCATTCGGCTACAGTTTCTCTTTTTAAACTAAAGGATTCCTCATTAATAAGATTTGTTGCTACTGCTGAAGAGGGTAGCTATGAATTTTTAAATATTGAGAATGGGAAATATTTTATTTCTGTAAGTAATGTTGGTTATAGCAATATTTCAAGCGGAGCATTTGAAATTTCTTCTTCAAATTCTTCGATCAGTATTCCTGTGTTTATATTGAGTGAACAGGCAAAAGACCTGGGTGCTGTAACTGTAACAACAAAAAGGCCATTCATTGAAACAAAGATTGATAAAACTGTAGTGAATGTTGAGGCTTCACCAGCCAGCGTAGGGGCTACGGCATTGGAAATTTTAGAAAAATCGCCAGGTGTCACCGTCGATAATGATGGCAACATTAGTTTACGGGGAAAAGCCGGGGTAATTGTCATGATCGATGGTAAGCCCACTTATTTATCATCCGCTGATCTTGCAAATTTGCTCAAGAATATGCCTGCATCGGCGTTAGATCAGGTGGAGATCATAACCAATCCATCCGCCAAATACGATGCTGAAGGAAACGCCGGGGTAATCAATATCAAAACAAAAAAAGGAAAAGCGGCGGGATTTAATGGTTCTGTTATGGCTGGCATTACCACAAGCATTTTTAAGCCCGGGAACGCTTTATACATTACTCCAAAATCTCAAAACAGTATAAATTTCAACTATCGGAAAAAGAAGATCAATGTCTTTGGGAGCTATAATCCGAATTTCTACAAGGGGAAAGGTAGTTTAATTATTAACAGGAGATTTTTTGATAACAATGGCGCTATTTCGGGTTATTCAGATGTCGATACCAGATTCCGATTTGGAAATCACAACCATACTTTAAAATTAGGAGTGGATTATTTTGCAGACAAAAAGAATACTTATGGCGTTGCATTCAGTGGTTTTACTTTTGATGGACATCCGACGCCGGTAACGGTCACTACTCTTTCTGATGTTAATCATCAGCCTGTTTCAAGTCTTGTTTCACTGACTCAAAACAAGATTCATTTTTACAATTTCAGCGGCAATTTTAATTACAGGCATCAATTTGATACTGCCGGTCGTGAGTTAACGGTTGATCTCGATTATATTGGCTATCGAAATACCTCTAACATGCTGCTGACGACAGAATTTTATGATGCAAACAGCCAGCAAACTGCTGATCCTTTGTTGCTAAAAGGTCATTTGCCGTCCGATATAAATATTTATTCTGTCAAATCCGATTATACTCATCCGCTCAAAAAGGGAGGTAGTATTGAAGCGGGTATAAAATCAAGTTATGTAAAGAATGATAACCTGGTGGATTATGAAAGGCAATCCATAAATAAATGGATACCCGATGCAAGATCAAATCATTTTGTTTATAACGAAAACATTAATGCTACTTATATAAATGTAAACAAGCAAATAAAAAAATGGAGTTTGCAGGGGGGATTAAGATTAGAAAATACAATTGCTAAAGGCTTCCAGGTTACCAATGATTCGACTTTCAAAAGAAACTTTACCAATCTTTTTCCAAGTGCATTCATCAGTTACAACCTGGATGATAAAAACTCATTGACGGTTTCATACAGCCGGCGGATCAGGAGACC
Organism: Chitinophagales bacterium; assembly: GCA_044448365.1. GTDB lineage: Bacteria > Bacteroidota > Bacteroidia > Chitinophagales > Chitinophagaceae > VBAU01. The sequence continues at coordinate 15,457 of JBIOGV010000035.1, read as the reverse complement.
TGACTACCAAGATCTGAATCCATTCACCTATTTTCTCGACTCATTATCATACCAGCAGGGTAATCCTTACCTGTTGCCCCAGTTTACAAATAGTATTGAACTCTCTCATTCGTATAAGGGCAGGCTCATTACTAGTTTGAATTATAGCAATACAACAAATGTTATTTCTGAAATTTTGAAACCGGATGCTCAGACAAAAATTGTATATGCCACTGACGATAATGTAGCACGATTCATTAATATGGGTATTTCCATTACGGCGCCATTGCCAATAACCAAATGGTGGAATACCAATCTCTTTACAAATATTTACAACAATCATTATAAAGGCATTTACAATTCTGACCCGATCAATGTTTCTTATACTTCGTTTATGGTAAACGTTAGTAACACATTTACTTTGAAAAAAGGGTTTACACTGGAATTAAGCGGCTTTTACCGGGCTAAGGGAATTGATCAATTAAATATTGCTCAACCGGTTTATCAGATGAGTATTGCGGGACAAAAAAATATAATGAAAGGCAAAGCTACGGTTCGTTTGAATGTTCGGGATCCCTTTGCCTGGCAAAAATTCCAGGGCATTACAGATTATAACGGGATCTATGTAAAATTCCGCGGCCAGTTTGATACCCGTCAGCTTACCGCAACCTTTACTTACCGGTTTGGCAAAAACAATCAGCAACTTCCGCCGCCGCGCCGAAGAAATAGTGCAACACAGGATGAGCAAAACAGGGTCGGTGGAAGCGGCAATTAAAATTTTTAGTTTTCTCATGTGAATGACGCTCCTTGTTTCTACAAGGGGCTCTTTTGTTTAAGTTCACCGGCAAAAAAAATCTATTTGACTTTTGTGGGGCTTATCCTGTCCCGATAGTTATTGCGATTCTCCAAAGGATCGAATTCTTGTGCGTTCACTTCACCATCAACGACGGCTTCCAAAACAATCTTACATTTGAAACGGCAATTACCAACTAAAAACCGAAAACTATAAACCAATTATGCCTTCATTTGATATCGTAAGTAAAGTTGATGCGCAGGCGCTGGACAATGCAGTAAATGTTACGGCCAAGGAGATTACAAACCGTTTTGATTTTAAAGGATCACATGTTGTTGTTGATCTCAACAAGAAAGAATTTAAAATCAATATTGAAACAGAAGATGAAATGAAGATGCGTCAATTGATTGATGTGCTGATTAACAGGGCCCACAAACAGGGTATCGCCCCGGAGGCTTTTGATTTTTCAAAAGAAGGGCATCAAAGCGGTAAAGTGTGGAAGAAAGAAGTGATCGTAAGAAACGGGCTAAAACAGGAAGACGCGAAAAAAATAGTAAAGAATATCAAGGACAGTAGTTTAAAAGTACAGGCATCCATAATGGATGATCTTGTACGAGTAACAGGAAAAAAAATTGATGATCTGCAAACCGTGATACAGGCTTCAAAAAATTGGAACCTTGGTATTCCATTGCAGTATGAAAATATGCGGAGCTAAAATTCATGTTGATAACTTAGTGAATAACGAGTGTAAAACAACAAAGCAAAATATTTGGAATAGGGTCTTTCTGAATATATCTTAGAGTTACAATCGTTGCAAGAAATCTGGAAACAGAAAGAAAAGCAACGGGAGAAACATGAATCCGTCAAAAGAGGAATGTTACTCCTGAAAGCATCGGGTTAGTAAGTATGTAGGCGAAAGTCGATATATGAAACAAAGCTTGATGCTTTCGTTTTTTATATAGCTTCAACTGTAAGCTACCTTTTGGTAGCTTTTTTATTAATAATTATAGCTCCAGGTCAAATTCTAAATAGTTTTGGACAAATACGCCCTGGTGGCTAACTTTGCCGCCTTAATTATTATCGAATTGTACGGCAAAATCCGTGCAGACTAAAAATCAGACAATTATGAAAGAAGGTATCCATCCTAAAAATTATCGGTTAGTTGTGTTCAAGGACATGAGTAATGGTCATTCTTTTCTAAGCCGTTCAGCTGCACCTTCGAAGGAAACAGTCAAATGGGAAGATGGCAATGAATATCCCCTGGTGAAACTGGAAATTTCAAATACCTCACATCCGTTCTTCACAGGGAAAAATATGCTGGTTGATACCGCCGGTCGTATTGATAAGTTTAAGAAGAAATACGCGAAGAAAAATTAATTATTTAGCTTTAAGCTGAATTACATTTTTTTGTTTTTCATGGCTATACTTTAAAACCTCCTGATTCTTCGGGAGGTTTTTTTTACGCATTTACCTCAGTTTTGCTACTAACTTTCTTTCTTATTTTTGAAGATATTCCCATTTCATGCTTAAGATCATCTTTACCGAAGAGTTTTGTCAGCCCGAAAACCTGCATCCTTTTACCTTAACCAGGCAAATACAGGATATAAGAGTAGGGATATTAACCATCAGGGAAAAATGGGAGCAGTGGCTTGGTATACCATCTTTCGATAAATGGGAAGATGATTATAAAGATCTCGATCGTTCTATCCGGATTGATAAAAATATGGGTGATGATGTCTTTCTTATGATACATGGAAATGTGTTACCCACTTCCAAAATGATCAAGACGATCCCTAAATTGAAAAATGGCGAGTTTATTTCGGTTAATGGAAATGCCGGAATTGTTTTTCGGTTTACAAAAAAAGAAGTTGTTGAGCCGCACAGTATAAAAGTTTCAAAGGCTATTACTATTAAAGATAAAATACGATCCTTACAATATCCCTGGCAGATTTTTCAATGGAATGGCGAGGCTATTCAACAGGATTTTGACCTGATCACACGGAAAAGAAGATCGTATCCCATTTCAAAAACAAATATTGCGATCAAGCCATCAAATATATTTATTGAAAAAGGGGCAAGGGTTGAATATTCTACTTTGAATGCTTCAGCAGGGCCAATTTATATTGGCAAAAAGGCAGAGGTGATGGAAGGCTGCCTGATCCGGGGGCCATTTTCGCTGGCCGCTAACTCCGTATTAAAAATGGGAAGCAAAATATACGGCGCAACATCGATAGGTCCATACTGTGCTGCAGCTGGTGAAATTAAAAACTCGGTCTTATTTGGATATTCTAACAAGGCACATGATGGTTATCTCGGCGACTCTGTGATCGGGGAATGGTGCAATTTAGGAGCAGGCACTTCAAATTCAAATTTGAAAAATAATGCGGGCGAAGTAAAGATATGGACACCCGGGGGTCAAATGAACGCGGGCAATAAATGCGGAGTGCTGATGGGCGATTATTCCAGGACCATGATCAATACTGCATTGAACACAGGTACAGTGGTAGGTGTGAGCTGCAACGTATTTGGATCAGGCCTTACGCCGAAATATCTTCCAAGTTTTTCCTGGGGTAATGATGGAATAGACCGCTATGATTTCGAGAAGGCAATAGCGGATATTGAAAACTGGAAAAAATTAAAAGGAAAAAAACTTTCAAAGAACGAAAAAAGTATTCTGAAACATATCTTCGAACACTATTAAGAATTCAGTGTTCGATAGTTTCATAGTTCAATTGTTTACTGACTATATTTGGAACTTTCCGGAACTTTTGAAACTTATTAAACGATTTAAACTTTATTATGAGAAAGCAAATAGCTGCTGCAAACTGGAAAATGAATTTAACCTTTCACAAGGGAGAAAAATTACTGGATGATGTTTTGAACGCTAAAATCAGGCTGAAAGAGTATCAGCAGGCAATATTCGCAGTTCCCTTTCCTTATCTTTTGATGACCAGGAGTGAGGTAGAAGATGAAAAGAATTACCATGTAGCTGCTCAAAACTGTTATTATAAAAAAAACGGTGCCTTTACGGGTGAAGTTTCTGCAGAGATGCTTCATTCCATAGCCATTCCATATTGTATTGTTGGCCATAGCGAACGAAGGGAATATTTTAATGAAACCAATTCGATGCTTTCGGATAAAATTAACCTCTGCCTTGAGTATTTTATCACGCCCATTTTTTGTTGCGGCGAGTCTTTGGCCATTCGTGAAAGCGGAATTCAAAATCCGTACGTAGAAACACAACTAAGAGAATCTCTTTTTCAACTTTCGGCCAAAGAATTAAAAAAAATAGTCATTGCTTACGAGCCCATTTGGGCGATCGGTACCGGTAAGACTGCAACCACGGCCCAGGCACAGGAAATGCATGCTCATATTCGTTCCGTGCTTGCAAAGCAATACGATCAACAGGTCGCTGATGAAATTTCCATACTTTATGGCGGAAGTGTAAAAGCAAATAATGCAAAGGAACTGTTCAGTTGTCCGGATGTGGACGGTGGGCTTGTTGGGGGTGCTTCATTGATTGCGAATGATTTTATAAAAATCATAGAGGCCTTAAAATAAGTTATCGGTTTCTGAGTTTCTATAAGATCGAATGCCGGTATTGTAATACTGGCGAAAGAACTCAAAATTTATCTCATTCCTGATTCCTACCATATAGTAATAACCCGGAAAAAACAAATTCTTCTGAGTTTCTTAAATATCAGGGTTATTGTAAACGGTGCCCAGATCTACCCGGTAAAACAAGGGCAACGGGTAATCATTTCTGTTGAAAAAAATAATCCGAAAATCGTTGTGACCGATGGCTATCATTTCACAAAACCATTGGAATTGGTTTACCATCATTTGCATACTTATTATTTCAAGATTATTTGTGCTATTGATGACACACAATTATTAGCCGGGTTCGGCGTGCTGGCCCTTTTTTACCTGATGGGATTTGCCACAGGATTCTTTATTTTGAAATTGCTAAGTCTTTTTCCCATTCTTTATTTTCTTTTTCTTTATTATATAAACAGGAAAGAATTTATCCAGATACAGGCTGTGTAGCGTTGACTGTCTGCAAAAGATCTATTTTATCGTAGTCATTGATTTTATCCAGGTCAAGAACAGTTTTTGTTTTATCATGATTGGGATAATACATGATCTTAAATTTGCCACCCCATATTATTTCCTCTGTGGTATAAGAATTCCTGGTCATTACAGTGTTCGAGAACACTTCATCAAATGCCTTTATAAATACCAGTATTTCCATGTTTGCATTTCTCATATCATCCTGGTTTAGATTATATAAAGGACTTTTGTCGTCAATAGGATGAACGATTGTCCAACTGAGGGTCAATGCATTTACCTTAGATATTTCAAGATCAAGAGGATAAAACTTATTCATTCGTTTTCCATTCTCATCCAACTGCATTGCCGCCGTCAATTTTACTTCCACTTCTGATAAGGAATTATTTTTATAAGGAGACATCCTGAACATTAAAGCAATGCCCTCTTTATAGGGAGATACTAATGCATGATGACTAAATTTTAAAAAGGCCTGGGGCCTCGAAAACCGGCCATAAAATAATCCGGTAGCAATTGCAAAACTTAACAAACCCAGGAATGCCTCGAAGGTTGCTACAGCACTTGTTATAAAACCGGTGGGGCTTATCCGGCCGTAACCAACTGTGGTAAATGTTTGCGTGCTGAAAAAAAATACTTCAGAAAACCCCTTCATGGCAGAACCCCGATTCACTCCCGACAAATGCCCGATGCCGATACAATAATAAACTCCGGCAAAGATGAGATTGACAAAAATGTAAATCAAAAAGATCAGCAACAGGAATTTCATTCTTGGCATTGCCAGCATAGTGTGATACCAGCTATAACGATCAAGAATATTGACGCCCTTTTTTATTACATTCACTTTTCCATTGCGATTATAGAAACGACCGGCATTATTAGAGCTGCTGGCTCCAAACCCGGTATTAATTTCAGATTGAAGATCATTGGAGCGCTTAATGAAAGGCATAGTCAATATAAAAATAAGGCAAATGATAAACTCCGGGACAGAAATCGGAAAAGAACATCAGGAAAATTTATCTTTAGCGGAATTTATATAAGAGAAGCTGGATTTTATTGCTAAAATACTTAAAAAAGAGTGTACAAGTTTTATGAGAATATTAGTTCTGGGGATCGATGGTTATTTAGGATGGGCAATCACAAATTATCTTGGAGACGAAGATCATGAAATAGTTGGTGTTGATAACTTCTTTAGACGAAAATGGGTAAAAGAAATGCGATCCATTTCCGCTGTGCCGGTTGCTTCAATGAAGAACAGGATCAGGACTTATGAAACTGTTCATAAAAAAGGATTGGTTTTTTACAGGGGTGATATTACGGATTATATTTTTCTAAGTAAGATCATTGAAGCAACACAGCCTGATGTTATTATTCATTTTGCACAATGTCCTTCTGCACCTTACTCCATGATCGATCAGTCAAAGACGGTTCTGGTACAAAGAAATAATCTGATCGGAACGTTGAATCTTATTTATGCAGTCAAAGACTATGCACCTAATGCCCATGTTGTAAAACTGGGAACGATGGGTGAATATGGAACCCCTAATTTAGATATACCTGAAGGTTTTTTTGAAATAGAATATAAGGGAAGAAAAGATCGTTTGCCGTTTCCCAGGCAGGCAAACAGCTGGTATCATTTATCCAAAGTGCATGACTCAAATAATTTGCAATTTGCCTGTAAAAATTACGGTATTAAATGCACGGATATTATGCAGGGGATCGTGTTTGGGTTCCAGGCAGGTGCCAAGGACCAGGATAAAAGATTAAATACACGCCTGGATTTTGACCAGGCTTTCGGGACCATTATTAACAGGTTTTGCTGCGAATCGATCATTAATCATGTAATCACAGTTTACGGAGATGGAACACAGATCCGCTCTTTTTTGCCATTAAGGGATTCAATGAAATGTATTGAATTGGTTATAAAAAACCCACCTATGCCCGGAGAGTACAGAGTTGTTAACCAGTTTGCCAATATCCATTCTGCTCAGGAGCTTGCATTGAAGGTGGCTGACATTTGCAAACACATGGGGATGGAAGTTGAAATTGCCCGGATAAAAAATCCAAGAAAAGAAGCCGAACATCATTACTATAATCCGGATAATCAAAATCTGAAAAATTTAGGATACCAGCCTGTAACAAATTTTGAGGAAGAGATCGCCAAACTTATAAAAGGGATCAGGCCCTATAAAAAAAGAATAATGAAATATAATGAAGTATTGGATCCGACTATTAAGTGGTGAAAAGAATACTTATTGAAGACAATGGGCACGGAGCAGATTTTAATTGAATCACTCATAATACTATTTTGACATTACAGAGGTAAAAAAACATATCATTCAGAATTTTCTTTCAAGAGTTTGTTTTTTTGCATCCGTTTTCATGGTGAATCTTATCCTTGCCCGGTTATTGAAAGCATCCGGCAGCGGAGAGTTCTATTATGCCATCAATAATTTATCCATCATCACATTGTTGGGAAGTTTAAGCCTTGAATCCGGGATGACCTATTTTTTATCGAAAAAACAAGTTGATGAAAAAGAACTGATGACGATCAGCCTGCTATGGTCTGTGATCGCAGGCATTTTGGTTGTGATCTTTTTTTTACTTTTCCCGGGCAATTATTTTTTGGCAATCATCCCCTATAACAAACCTCTTTTTATTTTCCTTTTTATCACGGGTAACTTGCTTACAACCTATTTCTCCGGTCTTTTTTTTGGTAAGCACCAGTTTTCTTTTCCTCATCTGGTCCCTGCGATCACGAATGTTGTTTTGTTTCTTTTTTATGGATGGATACTTATAACAAAGAATCAGTTTGCTATTCCAAACGTCATGGGGGTTTATTTTGCAAGCTTTCTTTTCAATGGGATTTTGTTGAACATTCTTTATCATTCAAAATATTCAAAAATTTTTTTCATCCGTGTCCCCACTAAAGACACCCTGGTTAAGTTATTTCGGTATTCAGGCGTTGCATTAGTTGCAAATGTTGTAGCTTTTTTGGCTTATCGTGTCGATTACTGGATACTAAAAGGCTTTTCTCCTAAGATCATCAGCGATGCTGCATTAGGTAATTATATACAGGTTTCCAAGCTGGTTCAACTTTTTTTATTTGCTCCAACCATAATAGCTACAGTAGTCTTCCCGGCATCTGCAGCAAAAACCGATTCTAATTTTGGTAAGAAGGTAAATAAAATGATTATGCAGGTATTATTATTGAATGCCATTGCCTGCATTGCCTTATTGGTCTCAGGTAAATGGATATTTAATTTTTTCTATGGTGACAGTTTTTCATTGATGTATTGGTGTTTTGTATTTTCAGTTCCGGCTATTCTTTCTATTTCAGTGATCAGAATTTTGGCTTCTTATTTTGCCGGGATTAACAGGATCAGGTATAACCTGGTTGGTGGTCTCATTGCATTGGTTGTGATTGTAGCCCTTAATTTCTGGCTTATACCTTTGCTGGGTATTAACGGGTCAGCCCTGGCTGATAGTGTGGGCTACCTGTTTTATATGGTCTTTTTGTTTGCGTGTTATCATTACAATGAATAGATCCGGAAAAAACATAGTATGGTTAACTGAGTGGCTTCCCACGCCACTGGAGCCGTACGCCGGTGATGGTATAGAACGGCGTGCAAAAGCGGCTTCATTATACAATAATATTTTTATCATCTATGTAAAAAAGAATCCTCACCTGCGTTTTGGAAAAACAGAGTTTAATGAAAGGATATACAATGATCATTGCAGAGCCTTTATTTATTTTTACCCATCCATTAAAAAGTTCAGCCGCTTTTTTGATTTTTTTCTGAGCAATTATTATTTCGCCAGGTTACATTTTAAGGCACTGAGGATTTTTAAAAAGAAATATGGTAAGCCTTCAGGCATCCAGGTGAATGTAGCCATGAAGAATGGGATCATAGCCCTTTATTGCAAATGGATCTGGAAAATAAAATATATTGTTGTAGAAGGATGGAGCTTGTTTCTTCCCGAGGAAAAACCCCAGTTCAAAGACAAAAACCGGCTGTTTCGTTTTTTTACATGCAAAGTTTTGAAACGGGCTTCTTTGCTTGTCACCGTCTCAAAACATCTTGGCGAAATGATCAATCGTTACATAATTAAAGTTCCTTACAAAGTGATACCAAGTGTAGTGGATCAAACAATTTTTTTCCCTGCCGGTAACCCGGTAAAACATGATGTTTTTCGGTTTATTCATATTTCTAATTTGACCCGGGCTAAGAATATTCAACAAATTCTGCTTGCATTGAAAAAAACCCTGTCCTATGGCTGCCACGCTGAACTTATCATTTATGCTCCTGTTAATGCAACTTTAAAGGAGCAGATTTCATTACTCAATCTTGAGAAAAATATTGTGCTGAACGATGAAGCCGGCCAGCCTGTATTGGCTGATGCTATCCGGGCTTCCGACGCCCTGATTCTTTTTTCATTGTACGAAACTTTTGGGAATGTGATCATAGAAGCTCAGGCCTGCGGATTGCCTGTTATTACAAGTGATTATCCTACTTTTTTTGAAACAGTCGAAAATAACGTAAACGGCATCATTGCAAGAGGAAGAGATGCTTCAGCTCTTGCAGAAGCGATGATCTATTGCATACAAAATCAAAATAAGTTTGATTGGTATAAAATTGCGGCCGATGCCATTCAACGTTATTCTTTTGAAAATATCGGTAAAAGGTTTGATGAAGTATACACAGATTATTTTTAACCTTCGCCAACAGGCGGAGGTCCTGATTTTTAATACTTCGGGATCTGTATTTGGCGATCTTTTGTATAGATTGATCGGATCTATCCGGCAAGCATGCAAATAATTGATATCAGGATTTTATAAAAAATAAATGCGAAATTGTAGCAAATTGCAGATATGCGAACAGTACAGGATATTCTTACATCAAAAAATAAAGTGTTTAATCATATTGAACCGGGTGCACTTGTTATCGACGCAATAAACTTGTTGAATTCAATTAATCTAAGCTACCTGGTAGTAACGGAGCATAACGAATACAAAGGCATATTTTCCGAAAGGGACTATACCCGTAATGTGATATTAAAGGGAAGAGCCAGTAATTCAACCATGGTTAAAGAAGTAATGACAAAAGATCTGCCGATCGTAGCACTGACCGATTCTGTTGAGCATTGCATGAACCTTATGAACTCTCATAAAGCCAGGTACCTGCTGGCATATAGTGATCATCAGTTTATCGGGGTCATAACCATTCATGATTTGCTGCGCCAGGTAATTGCAAATAGAGAAGATGTATTCGATCATACCCTGGCAAAGAAGTTACTTGATGATGATGAAGGCGGGCGCATCTACTAATGATCCTTGAAATAGAAATCTTCACTTTCATTTTTTTGCTATTAGTAAACAAAATTTAAAAGGAAAGAAAGTAGCCGCAAATATTTGCAAAAAAATGAGAGAACAAAATAAAATACTCCTGGCAAAAACTTACCAGGAGTGCATTTTTAATTTAAAGCGATCAGGCATAAGCATGAGCTTCAATAATGCTATGCACGGGATATACGTCAGGTTGACCTGGATTGATTCCTATTTCATTTAAGATAGGCATTAGAGTTTGTCCAAACTTCTCAAAATTTTCTACATTATCCCATACATCCGTTACACGAAGATTCGTTGGATCGCCATAGCATACATGATACAATCTTCCTTTAGGATTGCCTGCGCCGGCTGCTTCCAGCCTTCTGATGCATTCATCGTATTGGGCGACGCTCATACCAATACCTGCTGGTGTAAAAGTGAAAACGAATGACATAAAATGAGTTTTAATGATTAAATATTGTTTAATGATGTATACGTAATTTCTGGAAATGAGGTTTTATCATGGAACCTATGTGATCCCTGTTCCCAGGATCAACCCCTATGGATATGGAACAGGTTCCAGGTTTAACACCTGGTGTAAATGGTGCAGGAGATGTTTAATATAATCCTGAGCAAGCCATTTGATGGTATGTAGTTCTTCAGTTTCACATTCCCGTTCGGCCATTTCAGCAGGCATGAAATTTAATACCTGGCAAATATGTTTATTAAGAAGATACCAGAGACTGATAAGATCCGGTAAATTATAGTGCTGATAATTTGCGATCGAAACCCATTTGTCCTGTTTGTAAACGATCTTTGGCCGTTCATCATATTGTGCGGCAATAAACCGGCAAATGTTGTTCTGTGCCGAGTCGACCAGGTGTCCGAGTATTTCCTTTTTGCTCCACCTGGTTACTGATGGTTTAAAACTATATTCATTTTCAGGAATAAATTGTAAAGCAGACAAATGTTTGTCAATGATGTTATTTAATTCTGTGGCAGTTGATCTCATGACGCCATCATTTTTTCAAATCTAAATAAATGTTCACAAATTATCTTTTTAGGGAAACCATTTATCTTTAACCATCGATATAAAACCTTCATTAAAATATAGTTTGAACTCATTATTTAAATATATTTAAGCCAAATTTAAACTCATGAAAAAATATCTGATCCTTTTGGCGATCATTTGTACGGCTGTTATTTTATTCTCAAACTGTCACACCCCAAAAAAAGCTATGTCTTCAACCCCCGCCCCCCCTAAAGTTACATACGCTGCATTTGTTAAGTCCGTTGTGGAAACGAACTGTTCTCCCTGTCATATACCTTCAAAAGCTGGAAATAAGAAAGCATTGGATACCTATGATAATTTAAAAGGAAGCATTGATGATGTGATTCGCCGCATTCAATTAAATCCCACAGATCACGATTTTATGCCTTTCAAACATACCAAACTCAGCGATAGCACTATAGCCATCTTTACACAATGGCGTGATGCAGGAACTCCTGAATAACCTAGTAGTGATAATTCGAATTTTTAATGGGCAACTTTAATATAGCCCCAGCCTTCACGTTGTTTGCTGATCACTTCATAAATGCCATCGGGAACGGTTTGTACACCGGGTAGTAACTGACTTTTGTCAATTTTTTGATTGGCCAAAGCAATCGCACAAACTTTGAAGGCTACATTTTTGTTAGTGGCAAGGTTCATAACATCATTAGCGACCGCCGATCTGTCTTTTACAGCCAGTGGCAGGCCTTTTCCGAACATCACTACTTCAACCTGGGCAGTTGGCTCTGCTTTGATTATCTCACTCACCCAGCGTATGGCTGTTTGTTGTGAAAGGCTGTCGCCGCTTGTGAGATCAAACACAACTTTATAATCTTTTTGGGCGTTTAACAGGAATGCGCCTAAAAACAGTACTGCGGTCAAAAAAATTTTTTTCATAAAACAAATTTGATTTAAAGAATCGGGGGGACTAACTGTTTTCAGCCGGACGTGCACTATTAAAGATAATCATTTTTGTAACCGTTTAATTAAACCGGGCAACGTAATAAAGCCAGAAACTTGATACATTAGCCCAAAATAATCGCTATAAATTTTGGAAGAAGCAAAAAAGAAAGTTGGTATTTATGCTGCTGATTTTGTAAAGCAAGACATGATCATTGGTATTGGTTCAGGAACTACTGTTTACTGGCTTATCCGCGAATTGGCTCAAAGAATAAAACAGGGATTGCATGTAACTGCAGTTCCTACTTCTGTGCAAACAACAGAGCTGGTAAAGGAGGCCGGGATGACAGTAATTGAGTTAAATACTGTGGACAAATTACCCCTTACAATTGACGGGGCTGATGAAATTGATCCAAATGGTAATTTAATAAAGGGTGGAGGAGGAGCCTTGCTGCAGGAGAAGATCGTAGCCGCCGCTTCCGACGAACTGGTCATTATTGCTGATCATTCCAAATTAGTTCAACAACTGGGAAAGTTCCCATTGCCGGTGGAAGTAATTCCATTTGCATATCGCCGGGTACGGGGTCAAATTATGAATTCTCTTTTTTGCAAAGAAGTAAGATTAAGAAAAAAGGATGGCAGGATTTTTATAACCGATCATCATCATTACATACTTGATTGTGAGTTTGAAAAGATCGAAGACGCATTTGCATTAAATATAGCGATACATTTAATACCCGGTGTAGTTGAAACCGGCTTGTTTATCAATATGGCAACCAAAGCTGTGATCGGATCCGAGGATGGAAGAACTGAGCTGATACAATATAAATGAACTACCAGGTGTCTATTTCAAAAACTTTTTGTTCCTTGACCTCTTTAAAATTGAGATGCTGATAAAACAAGTGAGTTTCAGTTCTCTTCATATTGCAGCGAAGCCTGAGTTTTTTATTTCCCGTTTCCCGGCTCCATGATTTTGCTTTTTCGATGAGCATTTTTCCAACTCCCCGGTTCCTGTAAAGATTGTCTACTACTAATCCACGTATTTCACAGCATCGCGGCGATTCAATTTGAATGGCCTGGCATACACCTATCCAGCCTATCACTTTGTTCTCATGTATCGCAACAAAACCGTCGTGATCTTTATTGTTCAGAATAGCTTCTATACTTTCAAGTGTTTGTTCTATTGATGGATTATACCCAAGCTGGTGACAAAGAGCTGTAACGGTTGGAGCATCTTCCCGCGAAATCTGTCGTATAAAAATTTCCATGATTAAATATATAGTAATCTGAAAAAAATAAAGGATCAGTGAAGGTTTTTGTTTTTTTATGACGTCTTAAAAAAGGTGTGATAATAAGTTGATCATTTACCGTGGGCATAAGATTTGTATTTACAGCCTTTGCCAAACGAAACCAAACTTTATGATTATCCAGCTTTGCCGGCTTTCAGGTGCCGGGAAGACTACCCTGTAAAAGCAGCAGAAAAAGAGTTGTTTTTTCAGCAGGTTAGTGTTGAAGTGCTTGATGGCGATGAATACGCTAAGACCCTAAGCAGTGAATTAGCTTTTCAAGAAAAGACAGGCTTGAAAATCTAAGAAGGAGCGCTTTTGTAGCGAGGCAGTTATCAAAGCATGGTATCATCGTCATCATTTGTGCCATCAACCCCTATGAAGAAAAGCGTTCAGAAATAAAAAAAGCTATCCCAATGTAAAAACCGTTTTTGTAGATTGTTCTTTGGATACACTTAAAATTCGGGATACAAAAGGTCTTTACAAAAAGCATTCCTTCCGTAAGGGCACACGAAAAAATTAGAAAATCTAAGTGGCCTAAATGATCCTTTTGATATTCCAAGCCGCCCGATCTCTATATAAACACAGAAAAGCAAACGATCCATGAATGCACGGATCAATTCGTTCAATTTATCAGCAAAAGTTTTGTTTTCCCGGTAAAAGATCTTCAGCCAACAGAGATTTCAAATAAAAACAATGCTAAACAAATATCCGGCAGGTAATTTCTTTGTTGGGTTCTTTCCCTTTTCTTCAGAATTTCTTCTAGCAGAATTTGGTCTTGTTATTTTCCTTTTCTGTTCAGACAGCCATCGAAACAACTTGTTTTTGTGAGTCGATCTGTTGAGTATGAAATGAAGTTGATCATTCCTGTGATCAGCATCTATGTCGGAGATTTTTTTTGACGTAGCGGAAAAACCGATACTGACAGACCCCACATCATTCCATTCGACCATTGGTTCCTCAAGGTTGGAATCAAAGATCCATAATAACACGGGTTTTTCTCTTGTATCAATGATCCTGCCTAAAGAGGATAAAAATTTCGGTGACACAGCCGGGCATCCGTCGCTCACACAGGCCGGAAAAGTATTTTCAGCTTCCGGAATGCAGCTTAGTGAATGTAAAACTATATTCCTGCTGAATGCATTGCAGTTCGTCGAATCAAGACCGATCATCCTGTAAGATTCCCCATAGCTTCCTTTGTATTTGTTGACAATTTTATAGCGTCCCAGGGAAGTGCACTTGCTTCCTGCTTTATTTGAATATTGTTTATCGTAGATCGTGGGGCCTTGTCCACGGCCGTGAGATACAAGACCCGACTCCTCAATTTCCATCGTTGTAAGATTTATTATAAAAAACCTTTTTCTATTGCAGAGTATCCCCATATTGCTCAGGAAAGCATAAGAAGTGTCAAAACCATTCTTTCTTGCATAATCTTTCAGGGCCCTTGCATAAACGAGCAGCAATTGAGATGGATACTCATCAATGCCAACATCTTTCTTCGAATTGGTCGGATACACAAATGGAGTGGCCCTGAAATTTATTTCACTGTTTTCATTTGTTTTATTGATCTCTGTTGAAATTGAATCGCTGGTGGTTGTCTTCAAAAGGCTGCCGCTGTCATTCATTGCATTTCGGGGAGCAACTGTTGAAATAACAGAGAGATAGCTTTCTTTAATGAAAGGCTTTGCTTCGTTGAACAGGGTATTATTAGCAATAAATTTTTTATCTGTGCCGGTCGAAGAAAAACTTGTTTGTGACGCAAAGTACAATTGTGCGGAAGCGGGAATTGCATTGCCGGTGATAACGGCAAAAAAAATAGCTGCACTGATGCGGATAATTCCACTTGTTTTCATAATTACGAATTAAGGTCACGAATAGGGATCAGGCGGTTAATCAGGAATCAATACATCACGGAACTGGCACGATGGAAAATGGAATTCGAGGGATGGTCGGATTGTGTGGCTTTTATGGAAGGGTGTAAAAATAATGGCCGATGTTGGTTTATGCAAGCTTTTTGAAAATTTTTTTTCAATGAGTTTGGGGAATTTTTTCAT
>JBIOGV010000034.1:0-20781 GCA_044448365.1 Chitinophagales bacterium | reverse complement strand
TTTGACCCCGTAACCAATATTGTTTCAGTCGGAGATAAACATTTTCGCACGGAAATTTCTGCCGGTGATACTACACTTGTTTCCATGTATGGCTTTCATTTATTGTACGGTAATCCGAAACAGGCTTTTAGAAATAATCAGTCTGCCGTAGTAACAGAAGATTTTGCTTTGAAATTTTTTTCAGAAAAAGATGTGCTCAATAAGGTCATTACTATCCAAACACCTGCAGATGGAATGAAACATGATTTTATTATTACTGCAGTTTTAAAAAATACCAGCCGCAATACGGTTACAAACTTTACAGGACCAGCTTATCAGGTCTATCTTCCCATGGATGCCAATCAATATTTCCAGGGTGGAGACAAAGGTGATAATTGGGCAAATGTTTACATGGCAAGCATGCTGCAATTGAAAAAAGGAGCAACACCAAAAGATCTTGAAAAGCCCTTCGCACAAACCCTGGAAAAATATCAGCCTCCATTTGTGAAAGGAAATCTGAAGGTAGAATTAGCCCCGGTGAAGGATTATTATTTGAGAGAAAATAACGGATCGATTGAAAAAATGATCACGATACTTTCGCTGATCGCTGTATTCATTCTGATAATGGCTATTATCAATTTCGTTAATATCAATATTGGCACATCATCCTACCGTTTAAAAGAAATTGGATTGCGAAAGGTTTTTGGCAGCGCTAAAATTCAACTTATTGTTCAGTTTATCACTGAGGCGTTGTTATTAACTCTTATTGCCACAATAATATCAGCTTTATTTTATGAATTACTGCGACCGGTGTTCAATCAACTTTTAAACACAGCGCTGACTTCTTTTTTCCATTTCAATTTTGCCCGGGCACTATTCTTAAGTCTGCTGGTAATTTGCATCGGATTGATCTCGGGAATCTACCCGGCATTTGTACTTAGCTCAACCGGTATTGCTAATTCCGTGAAAGGAAAATTGGATGCTGTAAAAGGCAGTTTGGTATTGAGAAAAACTCTGCTTGTTATTCAATTTACATTAGCCATTGTGGTTTTTATCAGTGCAGTAAATGTGGCTCAGCAAATCAATTATGTTTTTCATAAAGACCTCGGTTATAATAGAGACCAGGTAATGATCATTTCGTCCTTGCCAAGACAATGGGATTCATTGGGTGTATTAAAGATGAAAGATACCAGAATGCAATTACAACAAATCAACAGTGTAAAAAATGTCTCGCTATCCTACGATATCCCCGATGGCAACGGTGGAGGTAATGTAAATGTTTACCCGCAAAGCAGCAGCAGTTTTACCAGCATGCGTCTGTTTGCAGTAGATGATGAATTTTCAAAAGTTTATAATGTTGCAATGAAAGAAGGTGTTTTTTTAAATTATGAAAACAGCAATGAGAAAACCGGTAAAGTTGTTTTAAATGAGACTGCGACAGAAGCTTTAGGGTGGAATTCAGCAGTTGGGAAAACAATAAAATTAGGAGATCCCAATGGGCCCGAATTAACTATTGTGGGTGTAGTAAAAGATTTTCACTATGAAGCGATGCAGCATACTGTGCAGCCACTGATCATGGCGGATTTAAATGAGACATTTACGAGAGCTTATCGTTATTTGTCTGTTAAGTTAAATACCGCTAACGTCGATAATACCATAAATGCTCTCCAGGAGAAATGTAAAGTGTTGTTTCCCGATGCTGGTTTTGAATACAGTTTTATGGATGATAAATTTCAATCATTATATAAATCAGAATTACAATTAAAAAGGGCAGCCGGCATTGCAACGGGCCTGAATCTCATTATTGTTTTTCTTGGAATAGTTGGAGTGGTGGCATTCACGCTCACGAAGCGCGTCAAAGAGATCGCTGTACGAAAAGTGCTGGGTGCCGGGATAAAAAATATCATTTTGCTTTTTATAAAAGAGTATGCATGGCTCATCATTATTGCCAATATAATCGCATGGCCATTGGCATACATGGTAATGAATCATTGGCTTCAAAATTTTGCGTACAGGATACAACAGGGAATTGCCCCATTCATATTTGTCGGCGCATTTATTTTCCTTGTTGCATTCAGTTTAATCGCTGCGCAATGTTTTAAAGCAGCCAATGCGAATCCTGTGAAAAGTTTAAGAACAGAATGAAAGCCTGGGACGTGAATCGTCAAACGTTAAATGTACTCACGATTCACGTCTCACGATAAAATAAGGAAAATAACAATTAATAAACAAATAGCCATGATCAGGAATTATCTTAAAACCGCACTCAGGAGTTTATTCCGAAACAGGAATTATACCATCATCAACATTGCGGGCCTGGCAATGGGCATCGCAGTCTGTACGATAATATTTATCATCATACAGTTTCAATCCAGCTTTGATGATTTTCATGCAAAAAAAGAACGCATCTTCCGTGTACTCACTGAATATCATCATGCCGATGCGGCAAATATTTTTTACGGGCAGGGCGTTCCGGCGCCAATGCCCCAGGGATTAAAGACCGCTTTTCCGCAACTGGAAAAAGTGGCACCGATCTACGCAGATAACAACGATCAAATTTTAATACAGGGTAATAATGACGAACCTGTAAAAAAATTCAAAGAGGAAAAAGGTGTGTTTTTGACAGAGCCTTCCTTTTTCAGCATATTTGATTTTCCCTTGCTCGCAGGCAGCTATACTAGTTTGAATGATCCAAACAATGCATTGCTTTCAAAGGAAACCGCTGAAAAATATTTTGGCGATTGGAAGACTGCCGTTGGAAAAACCATTAAATGGAACAATAGCGATGTATTGAAAATTACAGGAGTACTTGCAAGTATTCCAACAAATACAGATTTTCAATTGAAAATTGTTATCGCCTTTGGTACGGGTTTTACAAAAGAATTTTCCAAATCTATAAACTGGGATGGCACCGGCTCGCAGTTTGGTTGTTATATTTTGTTACCACCGAATACTTCTGTTGCTAATTTCAATACTCAACTAAGAGCTTATTCAAAAAAAGTAGAATCACCGGAAAATAAGGACAGTCATATCATTCAGCCACTCAGTGCGGTACACTATGATACCCAGGCAGGTGATTTCAGTAACAAAAACATCAGCCATTCGATGATCAATGCATTATGGCTGATAGCAGCATTCATTTTGCTAATCGCCTGTGTGAACTTTATTAATCTTTCCACCGCACAGGCCGTTAACCGCGCCAAAGAAGTGGGCGTAAGAAAAGTTTTGGGAAGCAATTCATGGCAATTGAAGATCCAGTTTATTACTGAAGCATTTTTAATTGTATTAATATCTGTTGTGCTGGCAACGGCCATTTCATTTATTGCTCTGCCTTCTGTGAATAAAATTTTAGAATTACCCCTTTCATTTAACCTGTTTCACAACCTTGCAATTCTTTTATTCCTGTTGATTGTTACGTTGACAGTTACTGCTTTAGCCGGTTTCTACCCTTCAATTGTTCTGTCACGCTTCAACCCGATCAATGCTTTAAAAAACAAGCTTGCTGTAAAAAGCACAAAGGGAATTTCATTGCGCAGGGGATTGGTTGTATTTCAATTCATCATTGCGCAGGCTTTGATCATTGGAACACTCATCATTGTAAAACAAATGAACTATTTCACCAGTCAGCCACTGGGTTTTGAAACGAATGCGATTGTAAATATTCCTTTTCCGGGCGACAGCATCGGCACCAGTAAACTTGCCTTTCTGAAACAACAATTGAAAGATGTCAGTGGAATTCAAAACGTGAGTTTCAGCTCCAATACACCAATAGAAGACAACAATGATATGTGGAGCACATTCAAATACAATCATGCAATCAAAGAAACGGAGTTTTATGCGATCACCAAATTTGCAGATGATCAATATGCACCCACTTATAAAATACCCATTGTTGCCGGGAGGAATTTAGAACCCTCAGATACAGCAAAAGAATTTTTGGTGAATGAAGCATTAGTAAAAAGTCTCGGTCTTAAAAACCCCGAAGACGTTTTGAATAAGGATTTAAATATGTGGGACGGACAGGTCAGGGGATCGATTGTGGGTGTGGTCAAAAATTATAATGACAGATCTTTTCGTGCCGACCTGGCGCCTGTTCTGATTACTACTATCAAAAGAGGATATAGCGAAGCAGGAATAAAACTTTCTACAGCAGATGTATCTTCCACTATGAAGGCCATTGAAAAAGCCTGGAACCAGGTATTTCCTGATTTTGTTTTTGAATATAAATTTCTCGATGATAAAGTGGAAAGTTTTTATAAACAGGAAAACCAGTTATCCCAGCTTTATAAAATTTTTGCATTCATTGCCATATTCCTTAGCTGTCTTGGTTTGTACGGCCTGGCATCGTTCATGGCAGTGCAACGCATTAAAGAAGTAGGTATCCGCAAAGTACTGGGAGCAACAGCAGGCAATATTGTTTATCTTTTTTCGAAAGAATTTATCATACTCATCACGATTGCCTTTGTGATCGCCTCACCGATTTCCTGGTACTATATGCACAGATGGCTGCAGGATTATGTGTACCGTATCAATATCAGTTGGTGGATCTTTATCGCCGGCGGCGCATTGGCTATTTTAATTGCCCTTGCCACAGTAAGTTTCCAGGCGATCAAAGCAGCTATTGCAAATCCTGTGAAAAGTCTGAGAACGGAATGATATCGTGAATGGTCAATGGTGAATTGTAAATGATAATTTTTTGATTTTTTACTTTTCCCTTTTGACTTAAAGTAAATAGCCATCATAAAAATTGTTGGAAACCGGTAACATATGAAAGAGATAAATCGTCTAAAAATAAATCAATTATATGCTGAAAAATTATTTAAAAGTTGCTTTACGCAATCTCTGGAAAAACAAAGGATTTTCTGCTATCAACATTATTGGTTTGTCCGTTGGACTGGCAACATGTTTACTCATCATGTTATATGTGATGGATGAAGTAAGCTATGATAAATACAATAAAAAAGCCGATCGCATTTATCGCGTTGACGGAGATCTTCAATTCGGCGGGAATCATTTTATCCTTGCTGTAGCGCCCGAACCGATGGGGGCCGCATTAAAAAAGGACTACCCAGAAGTGGAACAATATGTTCGATTTCGTGGTTACGGTGGATTACTTGTAAAAAAAGGCAATGAAAATGTGAATGAAAGAAAAGTTATTTATACCGATTCAACTTTATTTGACGTATTCACCTTGCCTATGATCGCAGGCGATCCGGTGACTGCATTGAGAGATCCGAACAGTGTTGTGATTACAGAGAAAGTTGCTCAAAAATATTTTAACACAACTGATGTTGTTGGCAAAACACTTACTATAAATGATACAGGTAATCTTAAGATCACCGGGGTTATAAAAAATATTCCCTCACAATCGCATTTTAATTTTGATTTTTTTATTTCACTGAATGGTTCGATACAGTCATGGGAAGTGAACAACTGGATCAGCAATAATGAGAATACTTATATTGTATTAAAGAAAGGAGCTGACCCAAAAGTACTGGAATCGAAGTTTTCCGAAATGGTGGAAAAATACATGTATCCCCAGGCCTTATCTCTGCTCAACATAAAAAAAGAAGAATTTGCAAAAAGCGGAAACTATGCCAGGTATGCACTGACTCCATTGACCAGCATACATCTTCATTCAGATAAGGTTGCTGAATTGGGTGCCAACAGCAGCATCCAGTATATTTATATTTTTTCTGCAATAGCGATTTTCATTTTATTGATCGCCTGTGTCAACTTTATGAACCTTTCCACAGCCCGTTCATCAAACCGTGCGAAAGAGGTAGGGGTGAGAAAAGTACTCGGGTCATTAAGAAGTAATCTTATAAACCAGTTCCTGACAGAATCAATACTCATTAGTTTAATCGCATCAATATTGGCCATCTTACTTGCCTGGCAATTACTTCCTTACTTTAATCAAATAGCAAATAAAGAAATAGGCATTGGTTTATTTTCAGGGTCATGGCTATTACCCTCGCTGATCGTCCTTATGCTGTTTGTCGGATTACTGGCAGGCAGTTATCCTGCATTTTACCTTTCTTCTTTCAAGCCTATTATCGTGTTGAAAGGTAAGCTGGCAGGTGGTTTCAGGAGAAGCTGGTTAAGAAGCAGCCTTGTTGTTTTCCAGTTTTGGATATCGATCATTCTCATCATCGGAACAATAGTCATTTATAACCAACTCAGGTATATTCAAAATAAAAAACTCGGATATAACAGGGACCAGGTGTTGGTACTCGAAAATACAGATCCCTTAGGCACACAGGCAAAAACATTCGGAAATGAACTGTTGAAAATGCCCGGCGTTCAGTCAGTAACCATGACCGGCTTTCTGCCTACATCCGACTGGAGAGGCGATAGTCCATTATTTCCTGACGCAACACTTGATGAGAAAAGTGCCGTCAGTTCACAGATATGGACCGTAGATGAAAATTATATTCCTACATTAGGTATGCAGATAGTGAAAGGAAGAAATTTTTCAAAACAGTTTCTCACTGATTCTTCCGGTGTAATCATTAATGAATCTGCAGCAAAATTGCTTGCTTTCGCAGATCCGATCAATAAACCTTTATATTATCTCACAGACATTCAAAAAAAACAGATCGCAACCTATCATATTGTCGGCGTAGTAAAAGACTTTAATTATAATTCATTGCGTCAAAATGTTACACCGCTCGCTTTATTTAACGGAAATCAAATAAGCAAGATCGCATTGAAAATAAACACAACGAATGTAAAAGGACTGATCGCTGGAATTGAAAATAAATGGAAGACAATGGCACCCGGTCAGCCATTCAGTTATGCTTTTATGGATGACCAATTCAATAACCAGTACAGAACGGAGCAAAGGATCAGCCAGATATCGATTACCTTTTCAATACTCGCTATTCTCATTGCCTGTCTTGGGTTATTTGGTCTTGTAACTTATGCTGCGGAGCAACGCATAAAAGAAATTGGTATTCGCAAAGTGCTGGGCGCATCTGTAGTAAATCTTGTCAGCATGTTGTCAAAAGACTTCTTAAAACTTGTGATCATCTCTGCGGTCATTGCCTTCCCTGTAGCCTGGTGGGCTATGCATAAATGGTTACAGGATTTTGCTTATCGTGTTCAGATTGGTTGGTGGATCTTTGTCGCAGCCGGGATCATTGCTTTATTGATCGCATTGCTTACAGTAAGCTTCCAGGCGATCAAAGCAGCATTAACCAACCCGGTGAAAAATTTGAGAACGGAATGATGGTCGTGAGACGTGAAACGTGAATCGTGAGTAAGAAAATCAACCACGTCTCACATCTCACGTCTCACGAACAATCACTGTACGATAATGCACATCAATTGTTCATTATCGTACACTTTAGGAAAGTCTTCGTACATGAAGGCTTGTAAGCCAAATAGTTTTATGCTGGCACAGGGTTGGTGAATTTATTTCCCGTTACTATTGGTTTAGTTAAAACTATGTTTAAGAATTATTTAGTTGTCGCTTTCAGGAACTTCTGGAGAAATAAAATCTTCTCTCTCATCAACATTGCAGGTCTTGCCATTGGTATAAGCGCAGCCCTGGTGATTTACCTGATCGTTCATTATGAATTCAGCTATGAAAAATTTCAGAAAAATGAAAATCGCATCTATAGAGTTGTGACGAATATGCATTTCCCTGACCAGGATTTCAAAAACTCAGGAGTCCCCGGTCCTTTACCGGCTGCCGTGCGAACTAACATACCCGGCATTGAAAAATCCACTTTGTTCTGGGAAGCAAATTCTATGAATGTTGCCATCCCGAGAAACGAAAGCAAACAAGCGTTCAAAAAACAGGATAATATTATTTATGTGGACGAATATTATTTTAAATTTTTCAACTACCAATGGCTGACGGGCGCGCCAGGTAACGCATTGAAAGAACCCAATAAAGTTGTATTGACAGAGAGCCGCGCCCGCACCTATTTTCCGTATGGCGATATAACCAACGCTATTGGACAGACTATCATTTATGATGATTCCATTAAAACAACGGTAGAGGGTATTGTAAAGGATTTGACTGAGATCACTGATTTTACATTCAGGGAGTTTATTTCCATTTCTACAATTTCGGAACAATTAAAAAAGGAAAATGGATGGGGTGAATGGGGAAGTGTAAGTTCTTCTTCGCAATTTTTTGTTCAATTAAAAAAGATGGCTGACACTTCACAGGTAAATAAGCAACTGGCAATAATTCGCAAAAAAAATCAAAAAAATGATTATCTCGCTACGGATCATTTTCTTCAACCATTGAATGATATTCATTTTAACCCTGACTTTGATGCCTTTGATCACCGGCAGGCGCATAAACCGACTTTGTATGGATTGCTTGCAGTCGCTTCGTTTTTGTTGATACTAGGATGTATCAACTTTATAAATCTTACTACGGCCCAGGCTTCACAAAGAGCAAAGGAAATCGGGATTCGAAAAACAATGGGCAGTCTGAAACGCCAACTGGTATTTCAATTTCTTAGTGAAACCGTTTTATTAACCTTCCTGGCAACAGTTTTATCTATTGCGCTTACGCCATGGTTATTGAAAATTTTCTCAGCCTATATTCCTGCTGGCCTGCATTTCGATTTGATTCATGAACCGGGGCTTTTTGTTTTTATTGTGATGCTCATACTTGTTGTCAGTTTTTTATCAGGGTTCTATCCCGCATGGATCTTATCAGGATACAAACCTGCGCTTGTTTTAAAAAACCTTCCCTATGCAAATTCAGCCCAAAGCAGGAGAGTTTGGATCCGGAAAACACTGACAGTAACCCAATTTGTAATCGCACAATTTTTCATTATTGCAACAATGGTTGTTGGGAAACAAATTCGTTTTTCATTGAATAAAGACATGGGTTTTAAAAAAGAGGCGATTGTAAATTTCAATGTCCCATATAACTATCAGCATCCCGACAATAAACAATTTGTTTTGCAGGAAAAACTAAAATCAATTCCTGGTATAGAAAAAATAAGCCTTTCCGGCTTTCCACCTGCTTACAATGGCATCAATATTTCCACAATGAAAACGGTCAATAGGGCAGGTAAAGAGATCGAGACTTCTGTTGAAGCAATGCTGGCTGACACTGCTTATTTTGATCTTTATGAAATGAAATTGTTAGCCGGTAAAAATCTTGAGCAGAGTGATACGCTGAAGGAATATGTGATCAATGAAAACTATGCCCGTTCTCTTGGGTATAGTAATCCTTCAGATATCATCGGCCATACAATTGACCGGGGGGATAAAAAAATACCTATTATCGGTGTGCTTGCAGATATTCATACCAAATCGTTACATACACCGATACATCCTATTGCTTTTTCAAGTGAAGCGAAACGCCATTATACTTTTCACATTGCTTTACCACAAAAAGGACAAAATACAGATGGCTGGAAGAAAACAATCGCTGCTGTAGGTAATGCCTGGAAAGAGGTTTATCCCGACGAAGAATTTAACTATGAATTTTTCGACGAAACGATCGCTAAATTTTACAAAACTGAACAGGACACAGCTAACCTGCTCAACTGGAGTACCGGGCTTGCCATTTTTATCAGTTGCCTGGGATTATTGGGTCTTGTAATTTATACAACTACTCAACGGACAAAGGAGATTGGAGTTCGCAAAGTGTTGGGAGCTTCCGTATCGCAAATTGTTTCATTGCTTTCAAAGGATTTTATCAGCCTGATTCTATTAGCATTTGCAATTGCCGCGCCGCTTGCCTGGTGGGCCATGCACAAATGGCTGGAAGATTTTGCTTACCGGACAAGCTTCAGCTGGTGGATATTTGCATTAAGTGGAGCATTTATGTTCATCGTAGCGTTGCTGACTTTAAGTATTCAAACAATCAGGTCAGCGGTTGCTAATCCTGTGAAATCGTTAAGGACGGAATAAGATTGTGAATGATTTTTGATTTTGAATTTTTCATTTTGACTTAAAAAATTTTATGATAAAAAATCTCCTGGTCATTGCACTTCGCAACTTAAAAAAAGACGGCTGGTACAGCCTGGTCAATATCTTAGGTCTTACCATTGGTATTACGTTCAGCCTGTTCCTGGTCTTTTATATAAAAGATGAATTGAGCTATGACAAGCACAACAAAAACGCTGATCGCATCTACAGGATCAATTCTTATATACACGAACGGGACAAAAACACCGACTGGGTGCTGACGCAACTGCCGCTGGGGCCCACTTTGAAAAAGGATTATCCTGAAGTAGAAGAGATGGTGAGATTACAAAGCAGGGAAAGAACCTTATTTAAAAATGGGGAGAATAATTTTTATGAAACGAAAATCTATTATGCGGACAGTACAATTTTCAATGTGTTCACTCATAAGTTTGTTGAAGGCAATGCCGCTACTGCGTTACATGAACCTTTTAGCATAGTCATTTCAAAAACTCTGGCAGATAAATATTTTGGCAGGAATACATCTGCAATGGGCAAAACATTGAGGACTGTATATGACGTATATAAGGTGACCGGGGTGATCGAGGATGTGCCAAAAAATTCACACCTCCGTTATGATATGCTGATTTCTATGTCCACGTTGCTGAGAGGTAACCAGAATGGCCAGGATAATTGGGGCAACTTTGGCAATTTTACTTATTTGCTGCTGAAGCCCGGCACAAGTGTACAGGCATTCAATAAAAAATTAGCGGACGTTTATAAAAAATATGCAGAGCCGCTGTTTAAGCAGTTCAATGTTACAATGAAATATGATTTGCAAAACATCATCTCCATTCACCTGCATTCAAATTTGCAATACGAACCGGAGGAATTAGGGAGTATGTCGTATATCTGGATATTTTCTGCTGTTGCTTTTTTTATGTTGCTTATCGCATGTATCAATTATATGAACCTGACAACGGCAAGGTCTGCCCACCGGGGAAAAGAAATTGGCATCCGTAAAGTAACCGGCTCATCAAAAAAACAACTGGTCATACAATTCCTGGGTGAGAGTTTACTTACTTCTATGATAGCTGTCTTGTTGAGTGTCTTGCTCATGTTTCTTTTATTATCCGTATTCAATACTCTTTCCGGAAAGATGTTCACGATACAAACTTTGCTGCAGCCATCGAACATCCTGATACTGCTCGGTATCGCTTTATTTACCGGATTGGTTGGTGGGAGTTATCCGGCATTTTATCTTTCAGCATTTAAACCGGTGAGTGTATTAAAAGGTGCATTATCAAAAGCATCCGGCAATATCAATCTGCGCCGTACCCTTGTGATACTACAGTTTTCTATTTCAATGATCATGCTTATTTGTACCTGGGTCGTGTATTCACAACTTGCTTACCTGCGAAAAAAAGATTTAGGTTTCAATAAAAACCAGGTGATGATGGTAACGGTGAATACAGGCAAAGACGAACGAGGCAAAATATACGCCATGAACAATGAATTCCGTACCCTGCCGGGCGTACGGGACGTAGGTACGGGAAATTCCTATCCCGGTGCGCCCAATGTTAACCTCAACTTGTTCATTGTTGAAACCAAAAACGGTTATGTTAACAAAGCAGTAGAATGTTATGGTGTTGATGAACATTACTTTGGCTCTCTGGGAATCAAAATGGTAAGGGGCCGTAACTTTTCGGCACCTGCTGATACATTGCATAGCATCGTGGTGAACGAAGCGATGGTGAAACATTTTGGATGGGATGAACCTATCGGTAAACGACTGAAATTTCCCGGGGATACTTCTGGCAATTATTTAGAGGTGGTGGGAGTGTTTCACGATTTCAATCAAAAATCATTGTACAACCCGATCGCGCCATTGTTGTTTTTCTATTCTCCCAATTCCAATATTATACAACTTAAGATGGATGCAGCTAGTATCAAAACATCCATTGAAAAAGTGGAAGCTACCTGGAAGAAATATTTTCCCCAGTTGCCCTTTGAGTATAAATTTTTAGACGAGGATTATAATTCACAATACGCCGCGGATCAGAAGCGGGGAAAAATATTTGCTGCGTTTTCCATACTTACCATAATCATTACTTGCCTTGGTTTGCTGGGACTTACTGCCTTCACGACACAGCAAAGGCAAAAAGAGATCAGTATCAGGCGGGTGCTTGGAGCTTCTATATCAGAAGTGGTTATGATGATCACCAAAAATTATTTGTGGCTGGCTTTAATTGCCGCCGTTGTTGCATTCCCGGTTGCATGGTACTTTATGAGTAAATGGTTACAGGTATTTCCATACAATACCGGCCTGTCGGTGCTGCCGTTTGCAGTATCAGTCGCAGCGATTTTGATTACTGCTGTTGCAACAGCAGGTTTTCATTCGGCGAAAGCAGCATTGGCTAAACCGGCAAACAATCTAAGAACGGAATAAATAAATTAAAAAATCAAAAAGTAAAAAGTAAAAAATGTAACTCTTTTGACTTCTGATTTTTTCCTTTTGACTTAAAAAATATTAACGATAAAATAGAAAAGCAATGCTTGAATTAAAAGGAATCTACAAATGGGTGAACACAGGAATAAACCGAACCTTTATTTTAAAAGATGTCGATCTTTCTGTAAAGCAAGGCGAGTTTATTTCTATTATGGGACCATCGGGTTCCGGGAAATCAACATTGCTGAATATTATCGGTATGCTGGATGAATTCAATGAAGGTGAATATCATTTCCTGCATGAATCAGTACATAAACTGAAGGAAAAACAACGTTCCGGTTTGTATAAGCAATACATCGGCTTTGTATTCCAGGCTTATCATTTAATTGATGAACTGACAGTGTATGAAAATATTGAAACGCCCCTGATCTACCAGAACATAAGGACTTCTGAACGCAAGGCCATGGTTGCTGATATTCTTGATCGTTTCCAGATCGTTGGTAAAAAAGATCTTTTTCCTACGCAGCTTTCGGGAGGTCAGCAACAACTGGTGGGCATAGCAAGAGCACTCATTGCAAAACCTAAATTGATACTGGCTGATGAACCGACCGGGAACTTAAATTCAAAACAAGGTGAAGAAATAATGCGCTTGTTTAAAGAATTAAATAATGAAGGAGTCACCATCATCCAGGTTACTCATTCTGAAAAAAATGCAGCTTATGGTTCAAGGATCATCAGGCTGCTGGATGGAATGATCGAAGGCCCCCTGTCCTCCGCCTAAGGCGGAGAACTTAGACGGAGCAATTTTTTGTTGATTAAAAAATAAAAGCTGAAATGCCTAATTACAAAAGCTGATTATAAAACTAAGGCTTGGCCTCCCTCTCCTTTGGAGAGGGATAAGAGCCTGCCTGCCGGCAGGCAGGGGTGAGGCCTAAATAAATTTTGAAATGAAAAAAATATTTTTAAGTCTATCCCTGATTTTTTTTTATTTATTTGTTGTAGCTCAGGCAAACAAACTTACGTTGCAACAATGCGTTGACACTGCATTAAAAAATAATTTTAATGTACAGCAGAATGATCTTCTGATGCAGATCACCGAAATAAATTGGAAACAGGCAAAACTCAACCTGCTTCCGAATTTGAATGCTGCAGCTTCCCAAAGCCTCAGCCAGGGACGCAGCATTGATCCATTTACTAATGCTTACATCAATGAAAAATATAATTCTGCGGGGTATGGATTGAATAGCCAGACTACTTTGTTCCAGGGACTGGCAGCGCAGAATTTAATAAAACAGAATTCATTGAATTACCAGGCATCAAAAATGGATTGGCAACAGGCTAAGGATAATGCCACTATTAATGTTATCCTGGCCTATTTACAGGTGCTGACCAATGAAGATCTGCTAACACAAGCCGAGAACCAGGCAGACTACAGTCAAAAACAGGTAGACCGCCTGGAAATTTTGAATAAGCAGGGAGCCATTTCTCCTTCTGATCTTTCCAATTTGAAAGGACAATTGGCAAATGATCAACTATCGATTATCAACAGTAAAAATGCATTGGAAATATCAAAAATAAACCTTTGCCAGTTGATGAACATACCGTATGATAAAAATATAGAGTTGGAAAAAATAAATGCTGAATCGTACGCGGCAAAATATGAGCAAACCTCTGAAAGTATTTACCAGACAGCCTTACAACAATTTGCCCTGGTGAAAGCCGTTGACTTCCGGATGCTGGGTGCAGAAAAGGAAGTGAAGGTGGCAAAGGGCCAGTTGTTTCCACGGCTTAGTTTTAATGCCAATGTAAATACAAACTATTCCAGTGCAGCTTCACAATCTGTTTTTGTCAATACTACTGACGTACCATCCACCGATTATGTGATCGTAAATGGAATACAAACCCCTGTTATCCGAAAGCAAAGTAATTTCTCTTCAGAGAAAATTTCATATAATAAACAGCTCAACAATAATCTTTACAATACATTCAGCCTTGATCTTGGTATTCCTATTTTTAATTCCTTGCAACAACGCAACCGGGTTAAGCTGGCGAGGATCGATGTTAAGAATGCCGGCCTGGTTGCTAAAACCACAAAGACGCAATTGCAGCAATCCATCGAACAGGCATATACGAATATGACCTCTGCGGGTGATCGTTATAGAACTTTATTGGACCAGGTGAGTGCATATTCGGAATCATTTCATGCGGCAGAGATCCGTTTTAATAACGGTGTGGGTACCTCCATCGACTATCAACTGGCAAAAAATAATTTGGACCAGGCCAATATTAACCTGATCAGCGCCAAATATGATTATGTCCTGAGAACAAAGATTCTTGATTACTACCAGGGAAAACAATTATGGTAGAAGAGCGGATTTGATTTTCTGAAAAAGCAATCTGGTGATTGTTTTTTTCGTTTTCAACAATTCACTACTTAGAAAAAAAATCAAAGCAACTGTGGGTAGAAAAAATTGCAGGAGAATATTTGCGGGCAAATTGCATATTTGCAGCAGCAACTTTTATGGCCGGGAGTGTTTTGGTCCAACTGATCGTACGATAAACGATCAGAAAATATTCAAATAAATTTTATGATTACCAATCTTCCTTCCGGAATTATTGCAGCGTTCCTGCTAACAGTAGCTCTAACTTTTTTTCTGTTCGTTAGTTCTGCAAAAGGTAAAGCCATTGTGGCAATCATTCTTTTTGCATGGCTTACTGTAACCGGTATTCTTTCTTTTAAAGAAGTATTTCAAAAAACAGATTCAATGCCACCAAGACTAATGATAGTTATGGCCCCGGCCATTCTTTTCATCATTCTTTTATTGATCACAACGAGCGGAAGAAGATTTACGGATCATCTCAATTTAAAAAAACTGACCCTGCTTCATATTGTCCGTGTTCCCGTTGAGATCATTTTGTATTTGTTGGCCGCACATAAACTGATCCCCGAATTAATGACATTTGCAGGAAGGAATTTTGATATCTTCTCGGGTATTACAGCACCCATTATGTATTTCATTTGCTTTAGGAATGCTCAATTACGGAACCGGTCATTGCTATTGGCGTGGAATTTTGTTTGCCTGGTTTTATTATTAAATATTATTATCAATGCCCTGTTGTCTGCACCCTTTCCTTTCCAGCGATTTGCATTTGACCAACCCAATATTGCCGTGCTGTATTTTCCCTTTACCTGGCTTCCCTGTTTCATTGTGATCATTGTTTTATACAGCCAGCTTGCTGCGATAAGACAATTGCTGAAATACAGGGCGTAGATTTTATATTAAAAAAAAGCAGACGGGGAATTTTACTCTTCAATCCCGGGATTCGTTGGTTTTCAATTAATGAAAAGGAAATATCAATAAAAACTGACGACAAAGATTTGATCTGGAGTAGAAATGTGATTTTCCCTTTAATGAATGCTAATGTCCTATTACCACCAGTTTTTTTGTTTCAATGATATTTCCTGATGTCAGCACAATGCCGACAAAATAGGTTCCGGGTATTAATCCACCCATCTGAATAGTGGTGCGACCATTTGTATATTCTTCACGCAACTTCTGACCGAGTACATTCCATACAACGATCGCTTTTGCCGGAAGAGTTTTATTTATGCTCACATAGAAAACATTGGGTGCCGGGTTTGGCCATATCATTATTTTGTTAGGGCCCGGCTTGTTACCTACTGCGACCGTATCAGAATAAGTTGAATCGCCGGCATAACTAAGCATCAGCAGCCTGTAAAAACTAATCCCCTGGTAGTTGTTGGGATCAATGGCAGAATAATCAAGTTCAACATAACTATAGCCGAGAGCAGTTTTTGAAGGAACCGTTGCTACATCTTCGAAACCGGTTTCATTGCTTAACATCCGCTGCACTACAAAGAGTTTTATATTTAGTTCCGGGTTTGTTTTCCAGTAAGTATAAACATTTGCGGTATCCAAACGATATGCATTAAACCAAAGATTTGTTTTCTTTATTGGACTGCCGGTAAGTTTGGTAAAATAAGAACTGGCGGGGAATGAATTCAATATCCGGGTATTTGTTCCACTGTTTGTTAATGCGGTTCCTGTAGTGATAAAACCGGGGCCGGGAAAACTTTGAGGATAGGCTGTATCCCAGGCCGTGCCATTGAACCTGGAAACATAGGCATATTGCCTGTTTGCCTTGAACAAACTACCCTCATCATTATAAATATGCTGTAAGGTTACAGATACATTATCATCACTGGGTGATGATATTTTTCCGATCTCCCAGGTTTTATTTACCGATTCATTTGATAAATAAGTGCCGGTAAATAAAGAGGATCTTACACTATCAAAAACATTTGCATAATAATCATCACTCTGAAGGGAGTTGCTCAAAATAGCTGCCGGTGTATAGGAATTTATTTTGCTGCCAATTGGAAACACGATCTGCCCGTCACTGCGGCGAATATGTTCTCTTATGAGTAGTCCGCTGCCGGGTTTGTTGTTGGTAACAAAATATCTCAGGGAATCATAGCCTGTTATTCTTCCCGGATCCCTGTCACCCACAACAAAAATATAATCCTGCAGGTACATGAGTCCATTGGAAAAGTTGAACTGTCTTCTCACTTTTGCATTGCTTTGAGACAATTCAACGCCAAAAGTATTTTGAATGATGAGATTTGGGAAAGAGGGACCTGCTTTTATTGCTGCGTTGTAGCCGCCATCGATTTGCTGGCGAATACTGTCTGAAAGAAAACGAATCCATCCACCCGTTCCGATAACGCCATTACCGGAACTACTTTCGTCGGTAATAAGGGATTGAGGATCGTTATTCCAGGTTTTCCCAGTAAAGTTTACAAATGCATTCTTGCCAACTCCTAAATTTCCCCGGTTGATTACGTTTGAAAAAATCGTAGCGGTATCCCCATTAAAAAAAACTTTGCCCGATTGTGGAATGTAAAAGCCGGTCTGTGCTTCTACGAAATAGCCGCAAAAGATCAATACTACTGCACAGATATATTTTTTCAATTTCCACATTCATTAAAGATCCCTTACTAATTGAGTTGTTTATACTCTACATAACTGCCGGTTTTTGCCACTATAGCGCTGCTGGATACTTCACTTGCAAATCTTGCTATCACAGTTCCGCTGGCAGATGGTTTTATGATTCCCTCAATAATTGCAATATTACTTCCTGTAGCAGCACTGGATGCATTAGATGCAGCAGGTACATTATAACCAGATAATCCTTCATTCTCAGTGGTGGTTGTAGTAGTCAAGCTATAGCTGCTATGATAATAAAGAAAAGTAGTAGCCGGACCATTTATGCTCCACCGGCTACCGGTGGTAGTTGCTGCTGATGTATAGGCGATCACAAATCGAAATTTATACGTATTTCCGGAGGTAACACTGAAGGACAAGCCGGTTACGTCGGCGATCGTGTTAGCAGTTACATTATTATTAGTAACATCAGAAGTCAGCAAACTGGTATTTTCTGTTGGATTCCAACTCGTATTGGTTCCGTCTGTTGATAATACTTCTCCGCTGTTTCCGGCCTGCGCTGGAAGAAGAGCATTAAGTGCTGCATTCGCAGTTGTCTGCCCGGTGCCGCCGTTTGCTATTCCAATTGTACTGCCATTCCAGGTACCTGTTGTTATTGTGCCTAATGTTGTAATGGAAGATTGGCCTACATAGGACGAACTTATATCTATCGTTGGGTTACCGCTTACTCCGTCTCCATTTGTGAGTGTGATTCGGTTTGCAGTGCCTGTAATGGTTCTGTTGATAGTTGTGTTCAAAGCTGTGCGTGCTACAATGCCATTGCCTGAAGGGTCTAAAAGATAATTACCTGAACCTTGTTTATTATTAAACGTATTCCAGTCGGCGCTGCTTAAATAACCATTTGTAGAAGTAGTTGCCTGGGTAATTCCAATCAACCCGTTTGAATAAGTGATAGGGGAAGTGCCTGAAAACAAGGAACGAACTTTTACAGAAAAGTTTGAAATGTTTGTTGTATCAATGGAAGAAAGTTTATTGTTGAATGTATTCCAGTCTGTGTTGCTTAGCGCTCCGGTTGTCGACGTACTGGCGAGGCCTAATGATAAGGCTTGGCTAGCTAAGCTTAATCCATTTGCTGTTCCTATTGTAACATTGCCGGTATTCGTACCGCTAAGATTTGAACCGGTGACGGTTCCGGTTGCCGCGACAGATGATGGAGTAATTGCACCCAGTGTTAATGTAATTGCGGGTGTGGTTGTTGCAGTAGCAACAGAGCCGCTTACTCCGTTAGCCGTTACTACAGAAACAGATGTCACAGACCCACTTCCTTTCGAATTAAAAGTATTCCAGTCAGTATTGCTTAAATAACCGTTTGTGGAAGTAGTAGCTTGAGTGATTCCGATCAGCCCGTTTGAATAAGTGATAGGTGCAGTTCCTGAAAACAAAGAACGAACTTTTATTGAAAAGTTTGAAATGTTGGTTGTATCAATGGATGAAAGCTTATTGTTGAAGGTATTCCAGTCAGCACTGCTTAAATAACCACTTTGCGCTATGGTTGCTTGTTTCACCTGGATTGAAGTTCCAGCGCCGATCACTGATCCTGTTCCACCGGTAATGGTCAATATACCTGAGCCTGTTTCTGTAAGATTTCCATTTGTAAATGAATTGGCTTTGCTATTGAAAGTATTCCAGTCAGCACTGCTTAAATAACCATTTGTAGAAGTGGTCGCTTGAGTAATTCCAATAAGTCCATTGGAATAAGTGATCGGTGCTGTGCCGGAAAATAAAGAACGAACCTTGACGGAAAAGTTTGAAATATTTGTCGTATCAATGGATGAAAGTTTATTGTTGAACGTATTCCAATCCGCACTGCTTAAATAACCACTTTGCGCTGTGGTTGCTTGTTTCACCTGGATTGAAGTTCCAGTGCCGATCACTGATCCAGTTCCACCGGTAATGGTCAATATACCTGAACCTGTTTCTGAAAGATTTCCATTTGTAAATGAATTGGCTTTGCTATTAAAAGTATTCCAGTCAGCACTGCTTAAATAACCATTTGTGGAAGTGGTTGCTTGTGTAATTCCGATTAGCCCGTTTGAATATGTGATAGGGGCGGTTCCTGAAAACAAAGAACGAACCTTGACGGAAAAGTTTGAAATATTTGTTGAGTCAATGGAAGAAAGTTTGTTGTTGAACGTATTCCAATCTACACTGCTTAAGTAACCATTTGTAGAAGTGGTTGCTTGAGTAATTCCGATCAACCCGTTTGAATAAGTAATAGGAGCTGTACCGGAAAATAAAGAACGAACCTTTACAGAAAAGGTTGAAATGTTTGTCGTATCAATGGATGAAAGTTTATTGTTGAACGTGTTCCAGTCAGCACTGCTTAAGTAACCATTTGTTGAAGTAGTAGCTTGAGTAATTCCGATCAACCCATTTGAATATGTGATCGGTGCTGTGCCTGAAAATAAAGAACGAACCTTGATAGAGAAGTTTGAAATATTTGTTGTGTCAATGGATGAAAGTTTGCTATTGAAAGTATTCCAGTCCACACTGCTTAAATAACCATTTGTAGAAGTGGTCGCTTGGGTAATTCCAATTAGTCCATTGGAATAGATGATCGGTGCAGTGCCGGAAAATAAACTTCTTATTTTTTGAGAAAAGCTTGAAATGTAACTGGTGTCCATTGTTAATGCACCTGTGTTTCCATTCAATGAAGTAACTCCGGAACCAGCTGAGGCAAACCCCTGCCAATAACCATTCGAACGTACCAGGAATAGCTTGCCAGGCGAAAAATAAATGATCATGCCATCCGGTGGATTCAATATATTGATCAGGGATGTATCTGCGATCCTCGGTAACAGCAACCCCTGGTTATCTGCATACAATTCAAGGACAGCAGATTTTTCAACGGCGTATGGGTTCTTGCCAAGCCTTAGTTGCTGTGAAAAGGCGGGTTGAGAATAGAATAGTATCAGAACTGCTACAGCAATTTTGGAGGCTGAACCCATATTAATGCCATTAAAGATTTAAAACAAACCGTTAGTCTAAACGGCATCACACTATTTCTTGATTATATACCAGTTTGTACCATCTGTTTGTAATGCAACAAAGGTCCAGTCATTATAAATTGTATAAGAGGCGCCTCCATCAATAGTTCCCGAAGCAGGTGTAATGGTAAGTTGATTATCTATTCCACCTGTTCCGATCTTTTTAATTGTGTATATACGACCTGCAAAACTTCCCGGAGCTGGCAAGGTTAACGTAATTGCGCCTGATGTTGTGTTTGCCAGTATCGTGTTATCAGCCCCGGTCAATGTATAATTCGAAGTGACTGTAGTAATTGACATCGACAATGAACCACTCACCTGTACAGTTGAATTTGCATTTCCGCTTGCACCCACTAAAATTGCTTTTGCGGCTGCCACACTATCCTGGAATGTTTTATTTCCTGCAAATGTTTGTGCAGCCGTAGTCACCACACCTCTTGCAGTTGTGCTTGCA
>JBIOGV010000033.1:0-22381 GCA_044448365.1 Chitinophagales bacterium | reverse complement strand
TCCCCCACTTTGAAATCCGGGTTCACTCCGCCTGCTGCATTAGAAAGAAAAACTGCTCTAATGCCAAGCAATTTCATTATTCTGATTGGAAATACTACTTGTTCAGCTTCATATCCCTCATAAAAATGAAAACGGCCAGCCATACACAC
Organism: Chitinophagales bacterium; assembly: GCA_044448365.1. GTDB lineage: Bacteria > Bacteroidota > Bacteroidia > Chitinophagales > Chitinophagaceae > VBAU01. The sequence continues at coordinate 22,232 of JBIOGV010000033.1, read as the reverse complement.
TATTTTTTTTCCGCCAAGATTTCCAAAAATCAGTTTCCCTTTATGCCCTTCAACAGTTGAAACCGGAAAATGCGGAATGTCACTATAACTGATCTCTTTTTCTACTTCCACTTCATCGCTGAAATTTCCAAGGCCGCTTCCCAATACAATACCAACCTGGGGGGCATGCGGATACATGCTTTTGAGGAAGGACAGGGTTTCTTTGAATTTTTGCATAGCGCCAGGCATAAGCATTTTTGGTTAAAGAACAAATATAGATTTTGAAATTCATTCTCAACTACAAAAATGTCGCATTCTTCTAGACCAAATAAGACAAGATAATTCCAGTAGCCACTGCTGCATTCAGTGATTCTGCTTTTCCCTTTTTAGGTATGGTGATCTTTTCATTTGCATAGCTTACTAATTCATCATGAATACCTCTTGATTCATTACCAATAATGATCAGTCCTTCCTTTAATGCGCTCATCTTTGTTACATCTTTGCCTGCGAGCGAGGCTGCATAAATTCCAGATATTGACTGTTGCCTGATCCATTCCAAAAGATCCGTGTAAAAGACCTCCACTCTTGCAATACTGCCCATTGTGGCATGGATTACCTTGGGGTTATAGACATCCGCACAATCTGTGCTGCAAATAATTTGTGAAATTGAAAACCAGTCAGCAATACGAATAATCGTTCCCATATTTCCCGGGTCCCGGATCCCATCCAACACCAATGATATTTTCCCCTGCGTTACAGGCTTATTTATTTCAAATTTTTTAAAGACCGCAATGACCTGGTTTGGTGTTTTTAGCTGAGAAATCCTTTCCAATTCTGTTTCAGTAATTTCAGTAACATCAATTTTCAATAATAATTCTTTATTCTTTTCTATCCATTCATTCAAAGAGAATAAATAACGGGGCTCAGTATTTTTATTTTGCAATAATTCTTTTACCAGTATGGGGCCTTCAGCTATAAAGAGTCCCTGCTCATCCCTGTGTTTTTTCTGGCCTAAACTTTGGATATATTTGAGTTGAGTTTTAGAGATCATGTTTGTTGATTAAATGAATTCTGTTACACTAAAGCCACGGATGTCAACTTTCCTGAAAATAAGTACGCCAATATTACTTGTAATTCTGCTTTCTTCGTGTAAATCCTGGGACTTTCACACATTTCCGATAACCCACATAAAAAACTATCCAAAGAACACCCCATTTGTTTATAAAACAAATATCAACCTGCCAGGGAATCTTTCAAAAAAGGAAAAAGATAATCTTGAATCGGGACTCAAGGCGCAATTGGAGGATAGTGTAAATCCAAAGGCCAATCAAAAAATATTCTGGCAGGTGATCAAAAAACCTCCTGTTTTCGACACAACTTATGTACAATCATCAAGAAGATTCATGCTTGCTATGCTTCATTCTTCAGGCTACTTCAGGGCGGCAGTAAGCTATGACACTTCAATAAAAAGACATGGAGAAAGCAACAAGCTCACTTTAAACTTTAATGTAACCCCAGGACCTCTTTGGCATTTTGATAGTGTCTGGTATAGTATTCAACAGCCCGAAATGCAACATATTATTGACAGCACATTGCGTACTGACAGCACCAAAAGAAGAAGAGTCGATACAACCACACTTCCCGGTTTACAGCAACCATTTCAGCATATTGCTGATAGCACGACCTCGGAATCTTTTTTAAGAAAAGGAAGTTCTTTTTCCCAGGATACAATAGGTATGGAACTTGACAGGCTCACAGAACTCTACAGGAACAATGGCTATATGAGATTTACCCGAAATGAATTAGTAGCCGTATGGGATACACTGGACGCCTTATTCCTAAAACCAACGGTCAATGAGCTTGAAGAATTTGAATTAATCGATAAACTTGCAAATGAAAAACAAAATCCGACTGCAACACTTGAAATAAAACTCAGGGCCGGTTATGACAGTGCAAGGCTTACAAGATTTTTTATAGGGAAAGTATATGTTTTTCCTGATTTTGGTACTGACTCAACATTAAAAAGGGACACTGTAGTTCTGGATCCAAGCTATTCGGTTATTTATAATCAATATCTTTTCAAACCAAAAATTCTACCGCAAAATATTTTCCTGAGGCATGGACAGGTGTACAATCAAAACCGTTATTTGAGAACCATTGACCGGTTTAATTCAAATGTAGCCTGGAGGTTTGTAACAATGGACCAGCGGATAAGGCCGGGAACAGATACCGTTGACTTTTATCTAAAGCTCGTGCCTTCGCTAAAATATCTATTTTCAGCCAACCTTGAAGGAAGTCGTAATGATAACACTTCCCCACTTATAGTTGGCAATCTATTGGGTCTTGGCGTAAATGTAAGCCTGCAAAACAGAAATTTTGCAAAAGTTGGGGCACAAACAAACATTAATGTTCGTTATGGAACAGAATTGAGTATTTCAAAAACAGATAATTTTGTGAGCTCCAGGGAGGCAAGTATAGGTTACAATATTATTTTTCCTAAAATTATTCCTCATTTTAATTTTTTACCTGAACAATTCCGTGACGCCAGGACCATTTTAGCATTCAATCTTTCCAATACTCAGCGACTTGTTTTGTACAATCTTACCTCTTACAATACGTCGTGGGGGTATGAATTGCAGCGAAGGAATAAAATCTGGGGTTTTAAGATCCCGAATATTGAGTACAGCTTGTTAGATGCCCGGGATACTTTAAAACAAATTATTGCAAACAATCCGGGTTTAAAAAACTTATTCAATGACGGCCTCGTTGTTTCAGTTATTGGAAGTCTTACCGTTAATTGGGGAACAAAAAAGAATCTCAACACGGTTAAAGCAAATATTGAAGAATCAGGGCTTCTGACAAGATTAATTCCATCTGACTTCATCAAAAAAAACCTGTACCGTTTTATTAAACCGAATGCAGAATATATACGGATCATGAAGGTTGGCAAAAATGATTTTGTAACAAGAGTCTTTGCAGGGGTTGGCATTCCTTTAAGAATTGATACAGGCAGCGGATTCCGAAGTGAATATCTTCCATTTTTTAAAGCCTACAGCGCCGGTGGCCCAAACAGCATGCGTGGCTGGGGGTTGCGAAGACTTGGACCCGGCCATTCTTTGAATTATGTGAAAGATTTTCCTGACAGGTTTGGAGACATGCAGTTTGAAACAAACCTGGAATATCGTTTCTATCTCTTTAAACTTTTTGGTTTTAAATTCAACAGCGCTTTTTTTACCGATATAGGAAATGTGTGGTTTTTGCACAAGAGCCCTGATTTCCCGGGAGGTGAATTTACTTTTACACATTTTCTAAAAGACCTTGGAATAGACGTGGGAACCGGTGTCAGAATTGATCTTGGATTTTTCCTTATACGGCTTGACTATGCTCTTAAGGTACATAATCCAAGCCCCGAACCGGTTAATGCAGAGGCACAGGATCATTATTTCTATAAATGGAACTGGAAATATTTGCTGGGTGGGGTGTTGCAGTTTGGAGTAACTTATCCTTTCTTATAATTTAGGCAATCAGGATCTTTCAAAAAATTCAAAATCGCTTTTCAAACTCTTCAATGGTGAATGCATTTTCTAATTTAAATTCGCCAATCCGGGTGCGGCAAAGGCTGCTGAGATAGGCACCACATCCAAGTACTTTACCAAAATCATTGGCCAAACTCCTGATATAGGTACCTGTTGAGCATACCACCCGAAAATGAACAACCGGCAGTTTAATTTCTGAAATTTCAAATTCCTTAATAAAAATTTTCCTGGGTTCCAGTTTTACTTCCTTTCCCCTTCTTGCCAGCTCATACACACGCTTACCTTCAACTTTAATGGCGGAATGCGCCGGAGGTATCTGCATGATCTCACCGATAAAACCCCTGACCGCATCTTTTATTTGCTCTTCGGAAATATTTTCAATTGATTGAAAATTTTCCGGTTCACTTTCCAGGTCATAAGTAGGAGTGGTAGCGCCGAGTGTAAACGTTCCGGCATACTCCTTTTCCTTTGCCATATATTCATTAATTTTTTTTGTGAGTTTACCCGTACATAAGATCAGCAAACCTGTTGCCAATGGATCCAGTGTTCCTGCATGTCCTACCTTCTTTATCCTGATTAATTTTCGGATTTTTTTCACGGCGTCAAATGAAGTCCAGTGCAGTGGTTTATTAATCAGTAAAACCTCTCCTTGTTCGAAATTATTCACAGCATAAGTTTAAAAGTTTCAGAAGTCAAGGGTTCCAAAGGTTATTAAAAATTTTCAGAAAAATGATCAGGCTCGCACATAACTTATGGAACTTTTGAAACTTATTAAACCTCTGAAACTTTAAATTGAAAGCTTATTCTTCAATTCAAGATATTTATTAATCGTATCAACAGTAAGATTTTGCGGTGAAGTAAGAATAGAAAGAATCCCGTTCTTATGAAGTTCTTTAACCATCAATCTTTTTTCAAAAGCAAATTTTTCAGCAATCGTTTTTATATAGATATCTTCCATGGTCACTGCCTTGTTTTCAGTCAACTGCTTTAATTCCGTATTTTCAAAAAATACTACCAGCAACAAATGATATTGGGCGATCAGTTTCAACGACGGCATTTCACGCTGCAAACTGTCCATCGACTCAAAATTGGTAAACAAAACCAACAGGCTGCGGTGTGTGATCCGGTTGCGGATGACAGAGTATAATTTTTCAAAATCAGCTTCTAAAAACCTTGTTTGCTGCCGATACAAAGTCTCCAGTACAAGATTCATTTGAGTGGATTTTTTATCGGCCTGCAAAAAAGCATCCAGGTTTTCTGCAAATGTGATCAGGCCGGCCTTATCCTGTCGCACCAAAGCAACATTGCTTAATACCAGCGACGCATTGACAGCATAATCCAGCAATGTCATTCCTTCAAAAGGCATTTTCATCGTTCGACCTTTGTTAACCAGGCAGTATATCTGCTGACTTCGTTCATCGGTATAATTGTTCACCATCAGATCTTTCTTCCTCGCTGTGGCCTTCCAATTGATAGTTCTGTAATCATCACCAGGAACATACTCCTTGATTTGTTCAAACTCCATACTATGCCCCAGCCTTCTTACTCTTTTTACACCAGCTTCCTGCAGCCGGTTACTAACCGCTAATAAATGATAGCGTCTCATCTGGATATAGGAAGGATATACTTTTACCGTTACTGCAGCAGGAAAAACAAATCTTCTTTTGACCAGTTGCAGAGGGCCTTTTACAAAAACATTTATATCACCAAATGAATATTCTCCCCTTGCCACAGGCTTCAATGCATAGGCAATCTGCGTTTCACCATTGCGTTCCATTCTTTCCCTGCGATACCAGTTTCTCTCCTGGAACTGAGGTGGTAACTCATCAATAATATATATGGAAACCGGGAATGAATAATTGTTTTGGATCTGAAGGACAACCTTGTTTTCGTCACCATTGCTCCATCGTTCTGCAGTAATACGCCTGGCCCGGAGTGCAGATTCCTTCCCAAAAACTAACAGACCATCAACCAATAAAGCTATTCCGAGCAATACTAAAATGATACTCGCCACATCATATAAGACAGGAATGAAATAACTGAATATATAAAGGACCACAGCACTTCCTGCAATATAATAGGTGATCTTATCCAGGTAAAATGACTGACTAAAAAATTTTAGCATAACACATAAAGGCATTCGATTCAAAGAATGCCCAATTATTCATTATTAATTATTACCTATCTCGGAATGTCCATCCCATTTACAATTTGTTTGATCACTTCGTCTTCCGTAACTCCTTCCATTTCCTTATCAGGAGCAAGTATGATACGATGACGCAGTACAGGACCGAAAACATATAAAATATCTTCAGGAGTCACAAAATCACGCCCACTGATAGCTGCTATTGCTTTTGAAGCATTCATAACTGCCAGTGATGCCCTTGGTGAGGCGCCCAGGTAAATGGATTTATGATTTCTTGTCTGCTGAATAAATCTTGCAATGAACTGCAATAATTTTTCTTCAATAATGAGCGTTTTGATCTGTTGCCTTAGTGAAACGATCTCTGTCCCGCTTAATACGGGTTTTACCATTTCAGATATAGGTGCATTGCCCATCTGGTGAAATTGAGAAAGGATCGTTACTTCCTCGGATTCGGAAGGATAGGGTACCAATATCTTAAAAAGAAAACGATCCAACTGTGCTTCCGGTAATCGATAGGTTCCTTCGTGCTCAATGGGATTTTGAGTGGCCAGCACCATAAAAGGAGATGGCATTGCATAGGTTCTTCCATCAACCGTTGCCTGTCTTTCCTCCATAATTTCAAACAAAGCAGCCTGGGTTTTTGCCGGTGACCGGTTTATCTCATCGATCAGGACAATGTTGCCAAATACCGGCCCCTTTTTAAATTCAAAACTGCCCTGTTGCGGATTGAAGACCGGGGTGCCCAAAACATCAGACGGCATCAGGTCAGGTGTGAACTGAATTCTCGAAAAACCAACATCCAGAGATCTTGCCACCAATTTTGCGGTCAATGTCTTTGCCACACCCGGCACACCTTCGATCAATACATGTCCGTCGGCGAGTAATGCAGCAATGATCAGCTTTACCATTTCATCCTGTCCAACAATCAATTTTTTTATTTCATTCCGGATTGCCATGACCGCATTGTTCAATGCAGAAAGATCGGTCCGTTGTACAAATAATTGTTCTTCCATTTATCGTTTTATTTATTTTGTTTTTTGATCTCCACCGTTATTGCAACTCAATTTTCATTTATCATTCAACACTAACCTGTCTTATAAAATTCTTCAAGCTCTTTGTGAAACCCTGAAAGCTGTTCATCAGTTATTATTTCTTTTTCATCAATATTGTTTATAAAGGAAACAATATTCCTGATATTCGTTTCAGGTTGCGCCGTTTTTGTTTGCAATGAAACAATGAAGTCCTCATCGAGATTTGTGGTCGAAAGTTTATACCTGTTGCGGATATGTTCAAGAAAATAGGCGGACATTTTATGACAAAGATTTTTATTATCTTTTTTTTCAAAATAAAGGCGGCCAATGGTTTTTACAAATTCAAGTGAATCATTTCTTGGCTTTGCCATTGCCGGTATGATGCGTTGTTTACGCCGCATTTCCTGTAAAATGAACAACCCTAAAAGAACGAGTAATAACCACAGAGCTGCCCTGAATGAACGCTGAGACATTAAGGCGGATAAAATGGATTTGTTCTCACCGGTGGTTCCCGAATTCCTTTTATACAAAAAATATTCATCCCAGATCACTTTCCCTGTTTCCTTCGGCATAAGCGACAGTACTTTATTGTAGTAGTTAATATTTTTATCATACAACAAAAAATAATTGCTGAACGCAAGAGGAGTGAGATGAAAATATAAGCTTCCTTTCCCGGCCTTAAATTCGATCAGATCCGGTAAGATGTATATGCCGTTGCCAAATACCGTTGATATTCCTGAATCAAATTTGGAGAAATAAGATTCAAATCTTTTACCCGGGCAGCCATATTCATCTTTTTTTGAGAAAGGCGGATCGGCCAGGGAAACAGAAAAGGAATCAGTACTCTTGTTAAGAGACAGGTTATCATTTATATCAAACATATCAGGTATCTCGCAATGCAGCATGGATTGCACTTCATATGAAACTATTGCTGTGCTGATAAAAACACTGTTCCCATTTTTGATAAACTCAATCAGTTTTTTCATCTCAAACTCGTCAGCCCTGAATGACGGCACAATGACAATCAGTGCCTGTTTATCCGGGTAACTATTCAAAGAATCCCAAAAGGCAGGCGCTTTCCGGTTAACGACAATGGAAGCCTTCGGAAAAATATGAGAAAGATTCTTATAAGCGACGTAGAGTCCATACGGGATTTTATCCCTGCGGTTAAAACTGATCCGTTCATCAAAAACATGTTTATTGGTTTGTGTGGAAAACACCAGCCACAAAAGCAAGAGGATAATTGTGCCGCCAATAAAGTATGGTAGTATCTTTCTCAGGGCAGTTTTTGATTAAAATTTTCAAAATCTTTTTTAATGATACTAAAAGCATCCTTGCTTACATCAAATTTTCCATACCATGCATATTCATAATTCCTTGTAAGCCGGAAGAAATCACTATAATACCCGCCAGAACTTAATTGTGACAGATAATCAAAATTTGTTCGTTCCTGTTTATACTGAATAATATTTTTTTGGGAAAGCTCTTTTAATAAGCGCAGGAAAAGTAACCGGGTGGCAAGCCGATAGTTTGCAGAATCAATTGCCTTTTCAATTTCGAACTGGTAATTAATATCAAAAATATTTTCTTCGGATATTTCTTCTTTGTTTTCATGGACGGATCCTTGTCTTCTTCTTATGATATTATTTTGAAAAAGATACCATGCTAACAGGGCAATGAAGATGACAACAATAATTACCAGTGTTGTGAAATCCATCCATTGGGATGGTGTTTTTATATCTTTTGCCTGTTTTTCCCCAGCTTTCTTTTCTCTAAAAATCTTATCGGCATACCAGAATGCATCATCTTTTTTCAGTGAATCAATTACATCCGGCGGAACCTGTCTTAATTGAACCGTATCCGCAGTGTAACCGGTGGTGTGATCAAAATAATTTGTTCTTTCACTGGCCGTGTCTGTTTGTTCAATCATTACGGCCGAATCTCCGTCGCCGGGTGGTGCGTCAGTTGTATCATGCGCCGATAAATGCTGACCCAAAATGGATTTCGAGATAAAGAATAAAAAAAACAAAAGGCTGGATTGACTTTTTATAACGAAAGGAATATTTCCAGGGATAAGTTTCATGCTTTAGACTTCCTCGGTTATTTGGATCAATAATTTCCTTTGCAGCCGGATCGGGTAAATAACAAAATACCACACAATAAATGCTGCTGAAAATAAAAGAATGAGTGAGCTGAATATCCAATGCATTTTGTAGTAGCGCGTAACGAAACCCTCAAAAAAAGCGGCAACAATGAATACAGGTAAAATACCGATGGTCATTTTAACTCCATCCTTAGCAGCTATCTTTAATGAATCGATTCTTTTTGATGTTCCCGGAAAAAGCAAGCCCATACCCAGTATAACACCTGCCGAGCAGGAAACAATAATACTCCATAATTCCAGTGTTCCATGGATCATAACGGCCAATGCCCATTGCAGGCCCAGCCCTCTTGAGAAGAACAGGTAATGAAATGCACCGATGCGAACCGCCTCAGTGACCAATGATTTTATTGCAAAAAATCCAAAAACGATTCCCTGTGAAAAATAAACAAGAGAAACAATGATATTGTTTATCATGATCCCCATCCAGCTTAAAAAAGAATTTCCTGACCGATAGATCCCAAAGGGGTTGCCCTCTTCAATATTCCGGATGGTCTTATCTACATAGCCATCTCCCAGCATTTGACGCACAAAATTTTCATCGTACCGGCTGGAAAAAAAACCAACCAGAAAAAATACACAAAATAAAATGAACATAAAAAGAATGACACGGTGATATTTGCGTATCGTCAGGGGAAGATCAATTTTCCAGAAATCAACAATACGGTTCGACTCTTCCTTGCGGTTCTTGTAAATGCTTAAATATATTTTAGAAGCCTGCCCGTTAATAAACCGGGTCACCTTGCTGGTGGGATAAAATGTTTTGGCATACGCAAGATCATTCACGAGTTCAGTAAAATTATCAGCCATTTCATCAGGATCGGCGGGTGGCGATTGCTGGGCTTTTTCCCACTTTTCTTTATGCTTTTTTATGAATAAGGCTTCCCTCACACTCCTCGTTTAGTTTGTAAAATACTTGAAAATTTTAGATTTCAATCCTGATAAATATCGTGATAAGATTTTAGATTTACAGTAATTCACAATTGAAATATTCAATAAGCAGTTTTAACCCTTTTTAATGGGAGCAATAAAGATACCGACCACATTTAATATTGATCTTGAATTTGAGATACCGGAATTTCACCGCCGCCTGTTTGCCTGGGCTATTGATGTGGTGATGCAGATCATCTATTACCGGATCGCTATTGCCATATTAAACAGAAGCATCTCCGCTTCGGATATCTTTAGTGAAGACGGACAATATAATCTGTGGGGATTATATATGATGATCATTATTCCCATTTTTACCTATCATCTCATTTGCGAAGTGACTATGAATGGCCAGAGCATTGGAAAAAAACTTTTAGGGATAAGAGTGGTGAGTGAAAATGGAGGCCGGCCCGGCATTAGTCAATTCATTATCCGGTGGCTCATACGCACAGGAGATTATACCATCATCATCATTCTTTTATTGAATGTATTTATCCTGATCAATAAAGAACTGCTGATTTTTCTCGCTGCTTCATTGTTACTGTTATTGACAGATATTATTTTAGTTGTGAGCAGCAAAAAAAGTCAAAGACTTGGAGATATTTTAGCGCACACCATCCTGGTCCGCACCACAGCGAGGGGAAGTATGGAAGAAACCGTGTTTATGGAGGTCGCAGATAATTATGTACCCGTGTTTCCGCAGATCATGAGGTTAAGCGACAGGGATATTAATGCCATCAAAAGCATTTTAGATACTGCAAGAAAAAAAGGTGATTTTCATTTAGCAGCCATGGCGAGTGAAAAAATCAAAAGCCATTTAAATATCAATACCCCATTATCACCATTTGATTTTTTGGATACACTGCTGAAAGATTACAATTATCTCTCGGTAAAATAAATGTCTCCGCAGAGGCTTACCACTGTTTGCTATATTATTATCTGCCGGCGCCGATCAGCATACCTAAACCTCCAAACAACAGAGCCAATACATATATGGTGAGAACAATAATCGTGAGAATCCCAACATATCGAAATAGTACTTTCAGATTTTGAAATGAAACGGTTAGGTCAGCCTGGTTATCTGCCGCCAAAGCCGTTTTCATTTTATTTGAAAAACGAAGAAGAAACAAACATGGAAAGAAATATAATACGGCTATCAGGATATACATTACAACCATTGTAGGACCTAAACTACTCAATGAGGGTCCTTCATTGAATCCGTAGCTTCTTTCAAAGGAACCAATGTTTGAAACGAAAAAAATGCCAAACACAACGATAAGAGCGCAGCAGATAAAACCAACTATCGCTAAAAATTTTGCCCAACGGGCAGTTTCAGACAAATGAGATTTAATTACCGGGTCAATGTTAAGGCCAAATAAAGAAGACTCCTGGTTTTGAACTTGTTGTTCCATAGTGAAGTTGTTTTGGTTACAATAAAAATACTTGTAGTAATCTGTTCCGGCAAATTTTTTAAATAATCTTTCATTTTTAAAAAAAATTGCTATTCCCTGTTTATAGTATTCTTAACCTGATCTTTTATTTGAGAAGTTAGGCACAAGCAGGATTAAAAATAGTATCCCTGCTAATGATAAACAAGACCCATAAATAAAAACTGATGTATGACTGATCTTATCCCATAATTGACCTGCAACAATACTTGCAATAAGTCCTGAGAGTCCTACAGCAGTTGAATACCATCCAATACCGCTTGCCCGCAAATATTGCGGTACAAAATCTGAAGCAAATGATTTTCCTGTGGCCCTGAATATTCCCTGGAAAAGACCGTAGGACACAAATAAAAAACCCGCCACGAAAACATTGGAACTAAAAGCAAATCCCGCATAGGAAATAAAGAAGATAATAAATGAAACAAGCAGCAAAGGCTTTCTTCCAAACTTATCGGATAAAGCACCGGCCGGATACGATATGAGCGCTGCTATTAAATTATAAAACGCATATACCAGTATCGTGTTCAGCAATGAAACTCCTTTTTCCCGAATTTCAAGAATAAGAAATGCATTGCTCGAATTTCCCAAACCAAACACGCTGGTTACAAATAAATATTTCCAATAGGTTTTGGGAAATTGATGAATGTGAAGATTGATTTTTGATTTTGCAGCTGTTCCGGCTTGTTTTTCCTTAACAAACAATATCATTAAAAAAGCTGCCAGGCCGGGGATGATTGCGAGATAAAAAATAGTATGTATATCAACCCGGAGTGAAAAGAATAAAAGCACTGCGATCAGGGGGCCAAGAAAAGCTCCGAGATTATCACCAATTCCTTCAAGACCAAATGCCTTTCCCTTGTGCTCCGGTTGAACGGATTCAGCGATCAAAGCATCTCGCGGGGCAGCGCGACCACCGGCACCAAGCCTGTCAGAGAACCGGGCTGCCAAGACTATTTTCCATGAATTTGCTACACCTATAAAAGGCTTTGAAACAGCAGAAAGAAAATAACCAACAAGCGCAATGGGCTTCCTTTTTTGCAATTTATCGGACAACCATCCCGAAAAACCCTGGATCATATTTTGAGTGGCCTGAGCAATACCTTCAATAATTCCCACAATACTCCCATTTGCTTTCAGGTATTGTGTCAGGTAAATGGGCAGGATCGGGTACAACATTTCCGTAGAGATGTCGGAAAAAAGAGAAGCAAATGCAAGCAGTACAGTGTTCTTTGTGAGTCCTGAAAAATATTTTCTAAAAAATGATCCTTCCATGCTTCAAACCTTTGGTGTAAACCAGGTTAGTTCTCAAACAATAATTATGCTAACCTGGATATTTTTTACAGACTGCTTTGTACACTGCCATAGCGGGCAGTTATACAAATTGCAAAAGAAAATCTTTAAGAAAAGAATAGCTCACATCTGTTTTGGTTGTCACCTTATTTTTATCAATTATTTCCTCAACTGCTAAAGGCAACCGAATCTTTTCTTCAATTACTGGTTCCACCACGTCATAAAATTTAACGGGGTGTGCGGTTTCAACAAAAAACCCTTTAAGCCCGGGATTCGTTTCCAGGAATCGTTCCAATGACAAATAACCAACAGCCCCATGAGGATCGAGGAGATAATGATATTGCCTGAAAATTCTTTTGATCGTTGTTCTTGTTTCCTCATCGGTCACACTGTATGCCGACAGGATTCTTTTCAATTCTGAAATATCTTCTTCAAATATCTTGAGTATCCGTATAAAATTATTGGGGTCTCCTACATCCATGGCATTGGAAATTGTAGCAATCGTTTTCCTGGGCCGGTAATTCCCGGTTTTCAGAAATTCAGGGACCGTATCATTTATATTGCAGGCTGCAATAAAATGTTGCACGGGCAGTCCCGATGCATGAGCAAGGATGGCAGCGCAAAGATTTCCGAAATTTCCGCTAGGCACTGATATAACAGGTGGATGTTTTTTATCAGGCCATTGTTTCCATCCCAGGAAATAATAAAACTGTTGCGGGAGCCACCGGGCAATATTGATTGAATTTGCCGAGGTTAAAAATAATTGCCGATTCATTTCTTCATCGGCAAATGCCTGCTTTACCAACTCCTGGCAATCATCAAAATTTCCATTCACTTCCAAAGCATGAATGTTCTTACCGAGAGTTGTGAGTTGCTTTTCCTGGACACTGCTTACTTTTCCTGATGGATAAAGAATGACCACTTCTACTCCATTCACATTATAAAAACCATTGGCAACGGCACCACCCGTATCTCCTGAAGTAGCAACCAGCACAATCGTCTGGCCGGTTTCACCGGCCTGACGGTTAAAGTACCCGAGGCAACGGCTCATAAACCGGGCGCCCACGTCTTTAAATGCCAGAGTGGGTCCATGAAACAATTCCAGTGAAAAGATGTTTTCATTCAATTTGACAAGCGGAATCAGAAAGCTGATCGTTTCTTTAATGATCTTTCGTAAAACTATTCCAGGAATAGATTCTCCAACATATGGTTGAATGACCTGGTACGCGATCTCTTCATCATCCATTTTCTCTATGTTGTGAAAAAATGATGAATCAAAAACCGGGATGTGCTCTGGAAAATATAAACCTTTATCCGGTGCCTGTCCTTTGATCGTTGCTTCTTTAAAATCGACCGGCGGTGATTGCCTGTTCAAACTGTAATACTTCATTGAGAATTAAAATATTGAAAATTGAAAATTTATTTTTCTTCCAAAACCTTTACACCGGTTTCGTTTATTGAAGTAACATAAGTTTTATACTCCACTCCAATTTTCTGAAATACATTTTTCATAATTTCTTCAACTTTTTTCGCCGTTCCTTTTTCTTTACTCAACATAAAAATAGAGGGTCCGCTCCCTGAAATGCCCCCTCCGAGCGCACCCGCTTCCTTTGAATTTATTTTAACTTCATCAAAACCCGGGATCAAAATACTGCGAACCGGTTCAATGATCACATCTTCCAGCGAACGGCCGATAAGATCATAATCATTCTTTAAAAAACCAGTCACGAGCCCGGCAATGTTTCCCCATTGCATAATCGCATTTTTCAATTGCACCTCCTTGCGAAGAATTTGCCTGGCATCCGAGGTTTTAACTTCGATCTGCGGATGAACAACTGTCACAAATAAAGGCGGAGCCGACAAAGGAATAATATCCAACGGAAGAATCGATCGTATCAGCGTAATCCCGCCGTAAATACAAGGTGAGAGATTGTCTGCATGTTTAACACCGCTTGCAACCTTCTCACCATTCATTGCAAAACGAACGAGATCTTCTTTCGAAAAAATATTTCCCAGCAAATGGTTAGCGGCAACCACAGCACCGGCAGAACTTGCTGCACTGGATCCCAGTCCGCTGCCGGGTTTAATGTATTTTGTAATGAGAACTTCAAAACCAATTTTCTTACTATAAGCTTCCTGCAATGCAAGCAATGCGGCTCCTGCCACATTTCTTGCGGGTTCAACAGGAAGATCATATTCATCAGTATGCGTGATTTTTATTACCGGTTCATCAAGCAAACTCACTTCCATCACATCCTGCGGATCATTCAATGCCATTCCTAAAATGTCAAAACCGCAAACCAGGTTTGCCACTGTAGCAGGCGCCGAAACTTTTATGACTTTATAGTTGTTCATTGAGTATTGAATTTTATTTCTTCTACACTCTTGCCGCCCTTATGATATCGGCAAATACCCCAGAAGCAGTTACTTCTGCCCCCGCACCTGCTCCTTTTACAACCAATGGTTGTTCTTTATAGCGATCCGTATAAAACAATACAACATTATCTTTCCCGTATAAATGATAAAGATCCTGTTCGGGCGAAATATGTTGTAATCCTACAGAGGCCCTGCCATTGTCATACTTGGCCACGAATTTTAATTTATTTTTCTTTTTGGCCGCTTCATCATATATTTTTTTGAAATGTTCTTCCTGTTTTTTCATTTCAGTGTAAAAATTTTCAACAGTTCCCTGCATGCACGATTCGGGCATGAATGAATTGTTTGCAATATCATCCATTTCAATTTTTTCGCCTGTCTCTCTTGCCAGTATCATGATCTTTCGCATTACGTCTTTACCGCTCAGATCCAATCTCGGGTCAGGTTCGGTGTATCCTTCATCCTGCGCCTGTTTTACAACATCAGCAAATAATCGTTTACCGTCATAATTATTAAATACAAAGTTTAAAGTACCACTCAATACGGCTTCAATCCTTTGTACATTATCCCCGCTGCGCAAAAGATCAGCCAGGGTTCCGATCACGGGTAAACCAGCTCCAACATTGGTTTCAAACAAAAAACTTGCATTAAATTCACCGGAAAGATCCTTCAGTTTTTTATACCTCGCATAAGAAGAAGAGCAGGCAATTTTATTACAAGCCACTACCGAAACGGCCTTTTGAAGAAGCCGTTCATAAACGGCCGCAACTTTGTCACTCGCGGTTACATCCACGAAGACCGAGTTACGAAGGTTCTTTTCAATGATCTCGCTGGTGAACTTTTCAATGTCAGAATTTTCAGCTTTATCAAGAGCTTCTTCCCAATTTGAAAGATCTATACCTTCATTTTTAATGACAGCTTTCTTACTATTCGCAATGCCAACCACCCGAACCTGCAACCGCAAATGGTCCCTTAAAAATTTTTGTTGCTGGTTTAATTGCCGCAGAAGTTTGCTTCCTACATTACCAGCGCCCGCGATAAAAATATTGATCTGCTTATAACTTGTTTCAAAAAATTCTTCGTGCAAAACATTAATCGCTTTCCGAACATCAGCCGTATTGATCACGGCAGAAATATTTCTCTCAGAAGAGCCTTGTGCAATAGCCCTTACATTCACACCATTCTTTCCTAATGCACCAAACATTTTCCCGCTGATGCCCGGGTGACTTTTCATATGATCACCTACCAATGCTACTATCGAAAGATCCTTTTCAACGATCAGCGGCTCCACACGACCAATCGCTATCTCACCGGAAAAGGCAAGATCGATCACTTGTTTTGCTTTTTCAGTATTCGCCGCATCCACACCAACGCAAATAGAATGTTCGGAAGAACCCTGCGTGATCAGAATAACGTTGATTGACGCGCCTGAAAGAGCTTCGAACAATCTTTTTGAAAAACCGGGCACTCCTACCATGCCGCTCCCTTCGAGGCTCAACAAAGCAATATTGTTGATACTGGAAATACCACGGATGATGTTACCATCGCTTCCCGCTTCATTTTTTATCACGGTTCCGTGTTCATCTTTCGCGAAGGTATTCTTGATCCATACCGGGATATTTTTGCCCAGCACCGGTTGTATTGTTGGCGGATAAATAACCTTGGCTCCAAAATGTGAAAGCTCCATCGCTTCCTGGTAAGAAATAGAAGAAATGATTTTTGCATTCGCCACCCAGCGCGGATCAGCGGTCATCATCCCGCTAACATCGGTCCATATTTCCAATAAGGAAGCGTTTGCAGCAGCAGCAAATATGGCTGCTGTATAATCTGATCCTCCCCTGCCCAATGTGGTTGTAATATTTTTTGAATCGGAAGATATAAAGCCCGGCACAATAAAAAGTTTATCATCCGATCTCTTCAATAACTCCGAGATGTTTTTATTCGATACTGCGAAATCTACGGCAGCATTTCCAAAATGGGAATTCGTTTTTATGACTTCCTGCGAATTGATCCACTTTGCATTGATTCCTTTTGCAATAAAAGAAGCTGTAATGATCTGTGATGACAACAGCTCACCATAACTTAATAATTTATCAATGGTTCGTGCAGAAAGTTCATTTAACAGGAAAACACCGTTGCACAGATCTTCAATCTCATTGCACATTTTTTTCACCATGCTCAGCAAGGAACTTTGGTGTTGCACGGGTATCAGTTCCTTTACCGCTGCGATATGCCGTTGTTCTATTTCCTGCAATTTATCTTTATATGTCTCATTGCCTCCTGCGGCAAGTTTCCCACATTCCAATAATGCATCGGTTGTTCCGCCCAATGCAGATACGATCACGATCAAAGAATCATTATCCAGCCTTTCTTTCACGATGCTGATCACTCTTTCTATGTTTTCGGCACTGCCGACCGAGGTTCCCCCAAATTTTAATACTTTCATAAGAACTCCTTTCATCGCCTATAACGAAGAATTGTATAATTAAATATGTTTCCTTTTTTTGAACGGAATTTATACTGCAATATATTCAGCTTTTCATCTTTCAGGGCAAATAAAATCTTTTCTTTTGATTCATTTCTTGCTGAAGAAAGCCGGGTATCATATGATTTTGTGCATCCCGTTATAACGGGACTGTTGTAGTTCTGGTAATGCAGGTGAATTGTGCAGTCCCTGAAGCGATATTTGTAAAATGCAACACCATTGATTGAAGAGACAAGATAAAAACCAAATACTGAAAAACAAACATTTTCAAAGGAAAATTGAAGTAATTTTCCATCCCGTGTTGCTTGCCCAACATAAATCGTTAAACTAACAACTGTATGGAACAGCAGTCCTCTGCGGCTTTGCAACAATTTAAAAACCTGGTGGGTCTTAAATTTCAGCTATACAACAGCCTTTTTACTTCTCTTCCTTTTCATCGCATTGAAAAAACGGGGATTCTTCTTTCCTTATTACTAACAAACTGCGAGGACGGTTATAAGAAAAAGAAAAACCCGGTCGAGATCATTGAGGAATTCTTCAGCAGGCATACATCTTATACTGATGAAAAAGATAAACTGGATATTCTTTTTCGTTTTGTGCAGTATTCCGAGAGACAAGTAGTTTTATTTGATGCTTTGGAAGATTCAGCATTCCGGTATGTAAATGATATGAATGGAGCGGGAAGCCTCAAACAACTGGAGACAAGTGTTCAGCAATCACAAAAACAAAATGAACTGGCGAAAAAATTAAAAGATTTTTCCATCCGGCTCGTATTGACTGCCCATCCTACTCAGTTTTACCCGGGCACCGTGCTGGGGATCATCCATGATCTTTCAAAAGCACTTTTTGAAAATAATACCGACCAGATAAATATTTACTTACAGCAATTAGGCAAAACTCCTTTCTTTAAAAAACAAAAACCAACCCCCTACGATGAAGCGGTTAGTTTGATCTGGTATCTCGAAAATATTTTTTATGCGGCTGCAGGTAAAATTGTGCATTTTTTAAAAAATGAATTTGCAGATGAAATGCATCCCGGCAATCCCGTCGTGCAAATGGGTTTCTGGCCGGGTGGAGACAGGGATGGAAATCCATTTGTCACCAGGGAAACAACACTCCAGGTTGCAGATGCATTGCGCAGCAGCATCATTAAATGTTATTATTTAGATGTGCGCAAACTCAAAAGACGACTTACGTTTGAAGGAGTAGATACGGCGCTTACCGAACTTGAAAAAAAATTGTACAATAATATTTTCATCCCGGGAAACCGTACTGCGCTTACAAAAAATGAAATCCTCGAAACCCTGAATGAAATATGCAGTACACTGATCCGGCAGCACAATGGTCTTTTTATTAATTTGGTCAGGAACCTGGTCAATAAAGTAGAAATTTTCGGATTATACTTTGCTTCTCTTGATATACGACAGGAAAGTTTGGTTCATGCAAAGTTGCTGGAAACCCTGAATCAAAAAACCTCTTTGCTGCCTGGAAATTATTCCTCCTTAGCTGATGACAAAAAGATCCAGGCATTATGTGATTTGAGGTCTGAGGATTCATCTTCAATTTTTGAAAATGAAATTGAAAAAGATACGATTGAAACCATGCAGGCCGTCAAATCAATTCAAAGTTATAATGGCGAACAGGGTTGTAACCGCTATATCATCAGCCAGTGCAATTCTGCATTGAATGTGATAGAAGTGTTTGCTCTTTTCAAATTAAGCGGATGGAAGACCGACGAGATCAATATTGACATCGTTCCATTATTTGAAACAGTGGCTGACCTGGAAAGAGCGAGCAACATTATGAAGCAGCTCTACGAAAATGAATCTTACTACCATCATCTGAAAAGAAGAAGAAAGCGGCAAACCATTATGCTTGGCTTTTCGGATGGCACAAAAGATGGCGGTTATTTAATGGCTAACTGGAGTATTTACAGGGCGAAGGAAGAGCTTACAAAAATTTCAAAAGAATTCGGCATCGATGTGGTATTCTTTGATGGCCGTGGCGGCCCTCCTGCACGCGGCGGAGGAAAAACGCATAAGTTCTATGCATCGCTCGGAAAAAATATTGCCAATAATGAAATACAACTCACAATACAAGGTCAAACGGTGAGCTCCAGCTTTGGAACGATAGACGCTGCACAGTTCAATATGGAACAATTGATCAATGCAGGCATTACCAATGATCTTTTTATTGATAAAAAAGTTACACTGCAGGAGCACGAGCAGGAATTGATCCAGGTGCTGGCAGATGAAAGTTATAAGGCCTACAATGAATTAAAGAACCATCCTTATTTCCTGGATTACCTGGGCTATGTAAGTCCTTTGCAATTTTATGCTGACACGAATATAGGATCGCGCCCGGCAAAAAGAGGGAGCCTGTCAAGACTCACGTTAAAGGATCTGAGAGCAATTCCATTTGTTGGTTCGTGGAGCCAAGTAAAACAAAATGTGACCGGCTATTATGGCGTTGGCAGGGCATTAAAAAAGGCACATGAATTAGGTCGGTTCAATGAATTAAAAAATCTGTACAAAAGCTCACTCTATTTAAAAACCATGATCGATAATTGTGAGATGGCGATGAAGAAATGTTTTTTCCCTTTGACCTCGTTCATGGCTGTTCATCCGCAGTATGGCGAAATCTGGGAAAAGATTTATGAAGAATATGAGCTGACACAACGATATATTTTTATGTTGTCCGGCAAAAATGAATTAATGGCTGATTATCCGGTTGAATCTCTTTCCATTCAAATGCGTGAAAGAATTGTATTGCCACTGGTCACCATACAGCAATATGCCATCATGAAAATGCGGGAAATAGAAAAGACACATTCTCTTTCAGACGCAAAAAATATTTTTGGCAAATTGGCCATGCGTTGCTCATTTGGAGTGATCAATGCCGGAAGAAATTCAGCATAATTTTTGGCAAATCCAACATTTCACACTTAAAAAGAATAAGAAACCATACTTATTTTGATTATTTGATTCCCTGCCCCGGTAGTCTTCTTATGATATAAAAAAAATGATAGGTTCTGCCAGGATGGTGGCAGAAATAAAATTATAAGCGTATCACTGTATTAAGACATTATTTCTTACATTTAATCTTATAACCTGCTTGCCAAACAAATCATTATTTCATTTTCCTAAATCTCTGAATGAGCAGGCGCCATCCGCTTTTACATCGCATAAAACGATTTTGGACAACACTGGGTCCCGGGCTTATTACAGGTGCCAGTGATGATGACCCGTCAGCCATCACTACTTTTTCACAAGCCGGTGCCCGTTATGGGCTTGCTACTTTATGGATAGCTATTCTTGCTTATCCCATTCTCGCCGTTCTGCAGGAGATCTGTGCCCGCATTGGAATTGTTACCGGCAAAGGGTTAACAGGAGTAGTAAAAACATATTATCCCAAATGGATATTATATGTATTAATTGGATTAAGCTGCCCTGCTTTCTTATTTAACATAGGAGCCGATATAGCAATATTGGGAGAAGTGGGTCATTTATTGTTTGGTGCTATACCCTCGCTGTATTGCAGCATCGGGTTCACGATACTGTTGTTTATGTTAATGTTGTGGCTGCCCTATAAGAGATTGGTTGCCGTTATGAAATACGTTTGTCTCATTTTACTGGTTTATGTGATCGTTCCATTTTTTACATCGCAAAATGCCGGATCGATTATCCGGCATTCGCTTATCCCATCTTTTCATTTTGACAAAAATTTTTTACTGATCGTCATCGGTTTGACCGGCGCTATCATTTCTCCCTATATTTTTTTCTGGCAAACCTCTTCTGAAGTGGATGCAATGTCTGCAACGCAACCCGGAAAGAAAAAAACCATGGAACTTAGCTTTTTGCTGATGCGCAAAGATATACTGGCCGGCGCCTTTTTTGCAGTACTTATCATGTATTACGCTATACTGACCACAGGAACGATTCTTCATGATCAGCATATTTATAATATCGCTACCATTAAAGATGCGGCTTTGGCTCTAAAGCCTCTGTCAGGAAAGCTTTCTTATATTTTATTTTCTATTGGTATCATTGGAACAGGGTTTCTGATCATTCCTGTATTAAGTTCTTCCGTTTCATATATCATCACGGAGGCATTCAACCGGGGATCAGGATTCAGCCAATCCCCCGGGGAGGTTAAATTATTTTATGTAATTATCGGTATTGCCATGTGTTTTGGGATATCCATGCATTGGTTAGGCATTAGCCCGGTAAAGGCTCTTCTGTTCACAACCATATTATATGGTCTCATTACACCTTTTTTGATTGCCATTATTCTTCATATCTCCAATAATAAAAAGATCATGGGAGAATTCTGCAACAGGCGACTTTCAAATATAACCGGGATCATTGCGTTGTCTCTAATGCTTGTATCAGTGATCTTAGTAGTGTGCCTTATGTTTTTAAAAAAATGAAACCATATCATTTCAGTCCTGATCCATGATGTTAAAAAGTTATAGCAGTTGCAAAACGAAAACAAACGCGCTATTTATTTATATTTGTTCGAACAGTTTGCAATTCATTTATGATTATTTTTAAATAAACTGGTATGAAATTGATGTCTTTTTTCAGTCAAAATATAATCTTCATAATTGCAATTATTGCGGCAGCAGGTATTCTGATCGGAAGGATCTGGTCAAATTTTTTAAACTGGGGTACGATCACAGATCCGCAAATGATAATCCGGAACGGTGAAAATTATAAGCTGATCAATCTGTATTTTCCAAAAGGATGGACAGAAGGATGGGAAGTGGGAAATGTAATTTGTTTTGAAACTGTTCAACGCAGGTTCTTTATAAAATCCCAAAAAGAGATCTATATATCAGGAGACAAGAT
>JBIOGV010000032.1:0-22691 GCA_044448365.1 Chitinophagales bacterium | reverse complement strand
TGTCCCGCTATCAATATTCAATTTTACCAGCCCAACAGGTTTATCCCTGAGTTGAATTAGAAAGAAAATGGAATTAGGATTTGATATCTCATCACTTAGTTTATCATAATTAAAATTTGATTGGATATAGTTTTCACCATGGTCATGCCAGAGATAAGTGTAGTGTTCTGAATAAGATTGAATTGAAATCTTGACCAATTGTAAAATATCGTCTTGTGTACAGGTTTTGATTTGCATAATACGTGTCGCAAAAATAACAGTCAACGTCGAGGCATTTGTACTGTTGGGAAAAAATTATTTCCATATGGGTACTTTTATGTAACTGTCAGCAAACCATTTTATCTCTAATGGTTGTTTCGCATCATTAATCGTTTCATCGCTTATATCTTTACCGGTACCATAATTGATCTGCCATCCACTGTTTTTATTGATTCCCAATACAACAACGAGGCGGCTGCCTTTGTGTAGCTGTTTACAGGTCATAAAAGAATAACCAAGTGGAATCGTTTCTTTTTTGCCCGGTTGCAGCAATTGCCGGCTGCCCGAGTTCTTTGCATAACTTGCTCTTTGCAAAACCGTGCCCAATTCAAAATATTTTCCGCCAGGCATAAGTTCATACATGTCAATATTTACATCCATGTCTCTCTTGTTGATGGAAGCATTTAAGGAGGCTATAAAGGATCCCGTTACAATAAAAGATTTCTCAACAGGCCGGGATATAAAACTGATGGCATTTTTTGTATTAATTATGCTGTCAATAATATTTTTGTCTTCTTCATCCATTGTATCAGTTCTGTCTGCAAAATCAATTTCCTGGTTTATGTATTCATTGGTGTGAGGCACAGAATCTAATTTATAATGCTGATTGGTTCTAACATTGCCAAGGTAAAAAGTCAGTGTATCATTACTCATAGCAGCCAGCGATGTTGCGTGTTTCCATTCATTCGCTCCCATTACTTCATAGTTTACTTTATCCTGTAGCAATGCAGGCCTGGCGCTGTCTTTTAATACATAATCAAACCATTTTATCCCAAGGTCAATAAAATTAAATGTAGTGGCTATGGAATCCACTTTATAGCCACTTAGTTCCTGTTTAGGATAACTTTGCGCACCACCATGATCATAAGGACCAATGATCAGGTAATTATTAGCTTTCGGGTTATTCAGGTAATGTTGCCGGTAATAATACATGGCGCCGTTACCGTCATCATCATAATAACCGGTGGTTGTTAAAACAGGGATATTAATTTTTGAAAAATCTTTAGCATAGGATGTCATGTTTTGCCAGTAGCTGTCAAATGAAGGATGCTGCAGCCAACGCTGGAAAATAGCGTTCGGTCTGCCTTCTATAGTATCGAGAGAACGAAAGGACGCCCCGCGTTTATACCAGGCATTAAACACAGAATCCCAATGTGAAAGATTCCTGAAATCGGCATCATCGGTTTGCTTGCTATTGGTTACATAATGTATCCATCGCAGCATATAACTCATAAATACATTACCCGTCATCGGGTAATCGACACCTATGCCAACGGCTACTTCAGGCATAATCGTTTTTAGGGCAGGATGTAATGTTTTAGCGGCTGCCCATTGCGCAAAACCGAGATAGCTGCCGCCTGTCATACCTACTTTTCCATTACTCCATGACTGCCTGCTTATCCAGTCAATGATATCATAGGCATCATCGGCATCATGTTCAAAAGGTTCTATTGACTGGGGGCTGCCTCCTTTGCCTCTTGTACTTGCAACGACACAGGCATAGCCATGTGCGGCGTATCTTTTAACTTCTGAAACATCAAAAGCGGAATCAATATAAATATTAAAAATAAATACCGTTGGCAGTTTACTCTTTATATCTTTTTTTCTTCCCGCCTCAGCCTGCACCACGCTGCCATCGCGGGTTTTAATAAACACTTTACCGATACTGAATTCTTTATTATCCTCGGCTGCGATGATGGGCTTCATTAATGAAACAATATTGCTGTAAACAATATACGAGTTGTAGGCACGTATCAATTCTCCCGCATCTTTCATGTTAATCGTATCGCTGTTTTGTTGGTGGACTATTAAGTTATCAAGATGTTTTTTTAATGGAGGTATTTCAGGAGTTCCAAATCGTGAAATATAATTCTTTGCGTCTTCATCAAGATTTACATAAGCTGAAGTAAATATTTTTTTGAATAGTTCATTAAAAGAATTGTTGCCGCTTTGCTGCCCCATTTTGGCTTTAATATAAACTTCATACTGCACACCTACTCCGTTTACACCTGGCAGGCTGGATGGCGGAATGGAATTCCTGATTGAATCAATGTAAGCTATCGCATGGTTGTATTGTTTCGCTACCATCATATACCGAAAAAGATCATCAAAATAATCTGCTTTATCTGAATTTTTATATTGGGCCATTACTTCTTCTGCCAAAGATGGAATTGCTTTGGCAAGCAGGGTACTGTCCTTATAATTTTCTTTGGAGAAAAAAAATTGTTGCGCTTGCAATTGCGACCCGGTAAGAATTGCAAAAAAGAACAGCATTCTTTTCATGATCGTCGGTTGTAAATTATCAATAAAAGATTTTCATTCGAAAATCAAACCTTGTGCAAAGTTATCTCTGGTTGTCCCGGAAAAATATCTGCCTGGTAGCATGGTTTGCCAGCAAATTTAGTTTAAGCACATCAAAAATCAGGTCTCCGATTTAGTTTCATCATTTGTACAATGTCCGAAGATTTCTATGTATGGAAGATCGGTCTCAAAACCTCTTTGTTTTAAAAGATGATAAGGACTGATGTGTTTACAGTAAGAATAGTTTACAAGTGCAATACTTTTGTTGTGCGTTTCTGTTTTTTCACCTTATTCCAGGTGATATTCTTTTTGTATAAATGTCAACAGCCCTATACCTGCTTCATTAACTTCTTCCAGCCAACTGATCAACCCTATAAGACCTTTATTCCATAGTTGCAGGTTGGCATAAGCCTGGTTTAATAATTTCTTGCCTTGTTCTGTTAAGGGTACCGGAATATTCCGATTTTTATTAAGGCCGATAAAATCGAAAAGTTGGCTGTAATTAGTCAAATCGCGAAGAGCACTATACATGAGATTAGACTGTGCATAATATTTTTTTAAGGTTTGGTCGTATTCCATAATTCTGTCAGAAACAGCTTTATTTCTTATCAGTCTTAACTCACCGCTGTTTTTTAATTGTTGAATGGTCCGGTCATTGGAAACAAAAACTTCCAGGCCCAGGTTTTTTGTCCATAACCTGTACGCATTATTAGAGTTGTTAATAATTTCAGGAGATGATAATGCGATTAATACACTGTCGATACCTGAGCTTATTCTTTTCAATTTTATCAGTATTTTATTTGACTGGAGTGTATCTGATTTAATATCATCCACTATAGAGTGCATAAATTCCTTTTCGCGTTGGTGGTCTCGCAGTTGTTCACGCCAGTTCTCCGCTATGAACCCGCAGAAAACAGCGAGAAAAAGCATTAAAAATTCAAAAAAATAATGGCGGATTCTTTTGCCGGGTGCCTGATGAAGATGATAAGCATGGGTTTCCATATTTTCAGTTTCTTGGTCGAAGGTTGTTGTTGAAGATAAAAATTTATTCTCTTGCAGAATATGATTTCGTCAGGCAGGAGTTTGCCTGTGGACAGGTCACACCGAAGCTGAATAGTATTACTGCTGTTGAAAGACGCCTTGCCTCTTAGCATGACAGCACAAATGCGTTTATTTAGCCTTTTTGCTTCTCCGGATCAGTCAAATTCGGGATAAAAACCATTTGTCACGCTAAGTTTATTGCTTTGCCTTATGAGCCTCCATGTCTATCTCGATCAGTTGTCCTGCTATTGCCAGTCCTTTTACTTCGAGCCAGGTACCTGTCGGGAATTGCTTTTTATAAATAGAATTGCGGAAGCCCTATACTTTGATAAAATCAGCCATATTAGTTGTAAAAACGTTTTCTGCAAATACATCATCAAAACTGTAACCATAATGCTGTACTATTTTTTCCAAATCGCTGTAACAATTTTTCATCTGTTGTTCCATGTTACCGGGAGCAACAATGAACCCCGAATCGTTCATACTTACAGCACCGGATATTTTAAGGTCATCACCGATTTTTACCGCATGTGATTAGCTATAATCCTTTTCCAGTTTTGGGCGGAGGTTAAAATATTCAGGTGTGCCTTTCTGGGCTTTCTTCATTTCCTTGTCTGCTGTCGCGTTTGAATTGTCAGTGTTGCTGCAGCTGCAAAGAATTGAAAGACCCATTACAAAAGCGGAAGCAATTAATAAGATCTTTGTCATTGTCTTTATGTTTTGGTCCTTGAATGTTTGGGGTTTTCAGTATGAATTACAATGGCCGCGGCTTTGTGCAGGTGTGGAATTTGTATTCCGTCAACCATAACTGAAACTAAATTCGAAAACTGAATTTGAAGTTAACAATTAATGCCGGATTGAATTACTTATTACAAATCATATCAGGCAAAAAATTTTATTTACAAAAACCTAACTTTAATAAACATTGCTGAATAGCGCAAACATTGATTTTATAAAAATGAAATGAGAAGCTAAGGTGAATTTGTTGTTTGCTATTGCCGATAATGGTTTTGGCTTCCTTTCACGAATTCATTAAAAACTTTCATTATGAAAGTTAAGTTTTATGGAGTAAGAGGCTCACTCCCTGTTTGCGGAAAGGAGTTTGAACGTTATGGCGGGAATACTACCTGCATACGCATAATTCGCGAAAAGGCAAACAGGATTGCAATACTGGACGCAGGTACAGGCATCCGCAATCTTGGAAAGGAATTGATGAAAGAAGGTCTTACCCAGCAGGTGTTAAATATTGTATTTTCCCATTTCCATTGGGATCATATACAGGGATTCCCTTTTTTCGCGCCGGCCTATAACCCCCAACAAACAATCGGCATACTTGCATTGGGTATGAAGGAGAAGATCAAAGATCTAAAGGAAATATTTTCCGTACAAATGCAAAAAGAGTATTTCCCTATACAATTAGAGATGATGGGCGCTCACTTTGAGTTTTTTAATTATGGAGACGATGAAACTATTTACGGGGCACATGTAAAATCAATTGCTCAGTACCATAAATACCCGGGCGGTTCCTATGGTTTTCGGTTAGAAGATGAAGGGGCAACATTGGTTGTATGCACAGATCTTGAGCACATAGACGGTATTGATAAAAATATTGTTGACTTTGCAAGGGATGCAGATTTACTGATTCATGACGGGCAGTACACAGCCGCAGAGTTCAAAAAATTCAAAGGCTGGGGGCATAGCACCTGGGAACAGGCTGTGGAGGTAGCTATCCAGGCGAATGTGAAAAAGCTTATTGTTACCCATCATGACCCCGATCATGATGATTTGTTTCTTGATACAATAGAAAAAGAGTGCCAGCAGCTTTTTCCTAATTCTATGCTTGCAAAAGAAGGTATGGAAGTGGTGGTTTGATTGCGTGTTAGTTGATAAGTCGTATTCCAAAAAATCAGAAAAAGATTATTTCCTTTCTCAACGTTCCGGCGTCCACTGAGCTTTTGCTGGTGGCAGTTTTTCTATGTAAACGACTGCTTAAACTGCAAATATTCATTCAGAATTTCTAAATCAAACTCTTTGCAAATGGCTAAAACATCTTTACAATCTTTTTCTTTCAAGTCATATCCGCTGTGAAATTTTAAAACATATTCGGGCGAGATGCAGTTGACTTCAAGACTACCTATTTTTCCTTTTCCGGTAAGTGAAGCAGCCGGATATGCTTCTTTATTCTCAACTGATCCGCATATCCCGTCTCCATTATCATTAAGATGATTACCTGAACATCATCTCATGGTACGATCATCTGCTAACACAAAGTTGTGGGGTCGCAATGTCAGGTTTTATCTCATTATATCCCTGTGCTGCCAAAAGTTTCCGAAAGGGTAGTATATCTTTCTGTTGAATCACAATGTCTAAATCTTTATGGAAACGTGTTTGTTTGCCGGGTAAAGCGTCAAGCAACTTCATAACTGTGTCAAACCAAATTTTTTATTGAACTGAAGAAATCAGAAAAACCACGACATTATTCTTGGAGAAATTTTTCTTGAAGGAAGTTGCGCATCAGCCACCCCATATCGGTATTAGTATTTTTATTTCGTCCATTTCCATCATTCATTTGCAATTTTGTCCCAATTAAACTTGTTATAATCAGGTTGTAAACTTGGTGTCAACGGAATACAAAGTGAGGTACTATCTTAAAGTTTGATTAATTCATTTTCTCATTGAATTTACTGATCATTTAATCTCTTTCTATTGAGAAATTGGTGCATACATTTTTCAACCCTTGACTCACGCGGTTTTGGATTGTTTGGGTGCAGAGAAATAAAGAATGTATACTCTTTGCCGTTCTTATTCGATATCTGTGCAAAATTTAGACCCTTAGCGAGCAACGGAACCCTCTGGCGGCATAGTAAGATTCTGCACCGTTGTGATACACGAAGACATTGTTGTAACGGCGATCACAAAAGAGGGCGCCGCCGAGTTTTCTAATTTCAGAAGGTGTTTTCACCCAACTCGATGTTTTCGTATCGAACTTTTCAAGTTTTTGCAACTCCCGATATTGTTCTTCCGTTAAAATCTCAATGCCCATGTCAGCAGCCATTTCAATAGCGCTATTCTCCGGTTTATGTTCTTTCCTTGACTCCAGTGCTTCATGGTCGTAACAAAGACTTCTGCGCCCTTTCGGGCTTTCCGCCGAACAATCGTAAAAAATGTATTCACCAGTCTTTTTATCATAACCAACAACATCCGGTTCACCACCGGTTATTTCCATTTCATAAAGTGACCAAAGTTTTTCAGGATTAGCCTGCCTACCTGACAGGCAGGCTTCCAGCTTTGCTCGTATTGTAGCCCATTCAAGACCTTTATGGCGGTTCCTGTTTTTCTCAAAACGGGCTTTCAATACGCTGAATAGTTCTTCACATTGTTGGGATGACAACTTCTTTTTATTGCTATTAATGTTGTTCATGCTTTTATATTATCTCTGTTGAATAGTTGTATTAAGTTCTTCTTCCCATTTTTCGGTTTTACTTAAATATACATCAACCTTAGGATTCACTCTATTCACTTATTGATTAACTGAATGATTTTTCTATCAGCAGGTCTGAACTGTCACGATATCACAATCGGAACTGGATAAACCCGCGAAGGAGCTATTTCATTAATTTATTTTCTCATCCTTGCCTGCAGCCGGGGAATTACTAATCATCTAATCCTTTTCCGTTGAGGATTTGCTGGACACATTTTTCAACCCTTGACTCGCGGGTTTTGGATTGTTTGGGCTGAGAAAAATAAAAAATGTATGCTCTTTGCCGTCCCGGCGTCAATGCATCAAAAGCAGTTTTCAAGGCAGGGGTTTCATCTAATTTATTTTGAAATTCTTTAGGAATTGTAAAATCTGTAGTCTTTTTATAATTCACTTTCAAACCGGCTTTTTCCACTTCAATGGCTTCATAAGTATAGGCTTTCAGGATGGGTGTCATCTTAACTATTTCCCGAACATTGGTGAACCGGATCTGGCGCGCCATCTGCACATTCTCGGTTTGTTGGATCAGGATACCATTGGTATCTTTTAACAAGGCACCTTTGAAAAACAGAAGCGCACAGTATTCTTTAAACCCATGTATTAAAACTATGTTTCTTTCCTGCCTGCCGGCAAGGCAGGTCTGAAACGTGTAACAGGGAACACCCCACTTCAATTCTTCGGGCAGCCCACAGTCAAGAATGATCATTCTCAATTTCTCAAATTCTTTCTGCCACTTTTTGGCTTTACTAAAAAAGAAATCAACCTTAGGATTCATTCCACTCTTTGTCATGGGATTTTATTTTAATTTACTTGTGATGTCTTGTAGCCGGTTATGTGCCATGTTAATGCCTTGAGCAAAGGGTAACTGCAGCACCTGGTCTCTTTGTGCAACCGATTCATATATCATGTGCATGTTTAGTTTGCTGGTGTCGTCAGTAAGTTTTTCAAATTCATAGAATTCAAGCTGGACGCCAAAAGGTGTATTCTCCATTTCAAATGTCCGGGTGATTTTCTGGTTCGGAACAAATTCATGGATTACCCCATTGGCCCGAAATACTACTTTTCCCCGGGGATCTTTTGTTTCATATTGCCAACTGCCGTGTTTTTTACTTTCAAGTTTCAGCACTTTAGTTCCCATCCATTGCTCAACAATTTCGGGCTCTGCATACGCTTTAAAAAGTAATTCCAATGGCAAATCAAATTCCCTTGTAATCACCAATTCCTGTTTGCCGTTTTCGGCGTTGATTTTTGTTTTCCGTTCCATATTATTCTATTTGTTTTCCCGATATCTATCGGGATTGTATTTTTTCATAATGGTTTCTAACTTGTTAAACCTCTCATCCCACATTTTGCGGAATGTTTCAACAAAGTCAGCTACTTCTTTCATTTTTTTGGCGTTGATGTGATAGTAAATTTCCCTGCCGTTTTGTTTTTGTTTAAGTAATTGGCACTCGATTAATATTTGCAGGTGTTTTGAAACTGTCGGTCTTGCTGTGTCAAAGTTTGAGGCTATTGCACCTGCTGTCATGGATTGTGAGGCTACCAACAGAAGTATCGCTCTTCTTGTAGGGTCTGCTATGGCCTGGAATACGTCTCGTCTTAAATTCATTGTGTAGCTATTTGGCTACAAATATATGTGTAGTTATTTAACTACGCAATTTTTTTCGATTTTTCTAACGGCTGTTTTTTGCGTGTTCTTAGCTGTAGTCTGAATGATTGTCAGCTCATGACTTTACAAGTATCGGGTTGTGCGGTCGTTTAGACCTGCTGCTAACGTTTATGTATTGCTGCTGTGCTGGTATTTTATAACTGTCAGCCTGCAACTAAAGCCGATCATAAAGCTGAGGATGAAGTGAACAACAAATGCTGAAAAGAATTCCGTCTGCCTGATATTAACTGATAACATTACAAAAGCCGATTGCTTTTTCGTCAGCCAGAACATCAGCAAACCGCATGTTAGCGTTTTGTTGTTTTAATTCTCTCAAAAGAATGAATTACTTCTCAGATTTCATTCCTTTTCTTGAATCAATAATAGGAAGAATGATTCCAAAAAGTATTGCAAACCGAAATGAAGTTTCCCAGTCGATTACTGCAACTCCATGAAAAACCAGGCTCCATAAAAATGTCACTCCTATACATACCACAAGGGCAATTGCAAAGACTGTAATAAATCCGATGACAATTTTTTTAAGATCCATTTTACTACCTCCTGTTTATATTAGTTTATATCGGTCACTCCTTTTGAATCTCTAAATCAGAAAAGAAACCTTCTGTACCTG
The DNA here is from genome assembly GCA_044448365.1 of Chitinophagales bacterium. Classification (GTDB taxonomy): domain Bacteria; phylum Bacteroidota; class Bacteroidia; order Chitinophagales; family Chitinophagaceae; genus VBAU01. The sequence continues at coordinate 13,334 of JBIOGV010000032.1, read as the reverse complement.
CATCTACCCACAGTCCAATCGCTCCCGATGAATTTGCTCCATGCTTCAAATCATTGACAATTAAAGATGGTTGTTTATTGTCGTTTATGAAAAGCTTTGCTTGATTGTCATGAACTGTGATTTTTAATTTTATCCATTCATTCAATCCCATGTCTGCATACGATTCATATTGCCCCGCGGCTTCTTTTCTAAGTCTTTCAAATTGATAATCGGGATACGAAAAGTATTGAGTAGATCGGTTTCTTCTGATTTGATTGCTATCCCGCCCATTTGCCGGACGAATATAGATACTTTCAAATTTTGTGTTGCTACCGTTTATCCTAAATGCAATTCCAATAAAACCTCTTGCAAACTCTGGTGCATTCGGCAAAAGCCTGCTCAATACTTTTACTTCAATCGTGCCGTTTTTGAAATCAACACCTTTTAGTTTGGTGAAAGTCGGTTCGTCAAATTCTTTTATGGCAGAATCCTTTATGACTTTTACTATCTCCTTGCCCATTAACTTGTCAAAAGGCATTGATACGTTAACTGCTTCAAAATTATTTTTATCAAATTTGAAGCTCTGTGAGTATAAGTTAGATGAACAAACAAAGCAACAAATGAATAATGTCAATAATAGTCTTTTCATGTCAGTGATTTTTGCCCGGAGTGAATGCTGTACTAAAATTGCACACAAACCATAAATATATACTATTCATCCAAAATTTTTTATTGGTAACCGGTGTTCAGTTTTTCGTATTTCATATTTCTTGCCTGACTTTATGCTATTCCAGTATTTGCTGAGCAAAGAACAAGGCGTACAAGGGAGTGACACAACAAAAGCTCAATAGGATTCCTACAGCTGGTTACATAAATCTTCTCTTTAAAAAAACGGGTTTCATTCATTCTTCTTTACATCAATCGCTTATCTTCGCAAAATGCAAGCGACTCAAACAATGAAAGAAATTGTGCAACAGAAATGGACCAAACGTCCATTGATCATCAGCGGCCCCTGCAGTGCAGAAACGGAGGAACAGGTTGTTGAAACCGCGCAGCGATTGGCGGCCACCGGCAAGGTGGATATGATCAGGGCCGGCATCTGGAAACCACGCACAAGACCCGGCAGTTTTGAAGGAATTGGTGTAAAGGCTCTGCCCTGGCTATCGCAGGCAAAAAAACTTACCGGCTTGCCAGTAACGGTGGAAGTAGCTACTGGAAAACAAGTTGAAGATGCATTGAGTTTTGAAGTGGATGTGTTATGGATCGGTGCAAGAACAACAGTGAATCCATTTAGCGTGCAGGAAGTGGCAGATGCATTGCGCGGGACCGATGTGCCGGTGCTGATAAAGAATCCGATCAACCCCGATCTTGAATTGTGGACAGGAGCCGTAGAAAGAGTGGCGAAGTCCGGCGTCAAACAAATTGGTTTGATCCATCGCGGATTTTCTTCGTATGGAAATACTGAATACCGCAATGCACCCATGTGGCACCTGGCTATTGAAATGAAGCTACGTTATCCTGATCTTTTATTTATCAATGATCCTTCGCATATCTGTGGCCGCCGTGATATTTTATTGGACGTGGCACAAAAAGCCATTGACCTCGATTATGATGGATTGATGATCGAAGCGCATATTGATCCTGATAATGCATGGAGTGATGGCAAGCAACAAATAACGCCGGAAAAACTGGCCGAGCTGATCGATGCTATTATCTGGCGTAAAGAAGACGTGAACTCCGAAGAATATCATGCGGCGCTTGAAAAACTGAGACAGCAGATCAATCATCTTGATGATGAACTGATGCAGATCGTGAGTCAGCGAATGAAAATTGCAGAAAAGATCGGTGAATACAAAAAGAATAACAACATCACGATCCTTCAAACAAATCGCTGGAACGAAATTTTACACAGGGCTATTCAAAAAGGTGAAACGCTTGGATTGAGCAAAGAGTTCATCACAAAATATTTTGATGCCATGCACATGGAAAGCATCAATCATCAGAATAAGATCATGAATTCGTGAGTAGGAAGTAGGAAGTAGGAAGTAGGAATATGTTACTGGCAATTGAATAACTATTGAACTTTTGTTGCAGCCTGTCCCGACTAGTCGGGATCGCACTCTTGTACTGTAACAATTCTATTGAACATTTTCTAAACACCCCTTTAGGGGATGGGGGCATGCAAAAATTCACTCATAAATTTTCCAATTCATCAACTGATTATTATCTCGCTTATGGCATCAGTCATCTGAAAGAAATTGTTGATCAAAAGAATTCTGTGATTATCACTGATGAAAATGTTTTTGCTTATCATCAGAAACGATTTAAGAATTGGAATGTGATCATCCTCAATCCCGGCGAAGAATATAAAATACAGGACACTGTTGATTCCATTATTGAACAACTCATAGCCATTGAGGCCGATAGGAAAACAACACTCGTTGGTGTTGGGGGAGGAGTGGTCACGGATATCACGGGTTATGCTGCGTCGGTGTATATGCGCGGAATAAAATTTGGTTTTATTCCCACAACATTGCTGGCCATGGTGGATGCTTCCATCGGCGGCAAGAATGGAATTGATGTAGGCGTTTACAAAAACCTGGTAGGTACCATTCGGCAGCCCTCATTCATACTTCACGACCTTATTTTTTTAAATTCTCTTCCGCAATCCGAATGGATCAATGGTTTTGCTGAGATCATAAAACATGCCTGTATCAAGGATGCTGCTATGTTTCGGGAGTTAGAAGTGAATTCTTTGAAAAAATACCAGGATAGAAAAACATTGGTTTGTAAATTGATTCAACGGAATGCCATTTTGAAAACAAAGATCGTTCAGCAGGATGAATTTGAAAAAGGCGACCGGAGGCTTTTGAACTTCGGTCATACAATTGGCCACGCGCTGGAGAATCAATATGAACTATCACATGGACAGGCGATCTCCATTGGTATGACCTATGCCTGTTATATTTCTGAGCAAGTCACAGGTTTTAAAGAAATGGAAAGAGTGATCAGTGTTTTGGAAAAATATGGATTACCTACTTATGCAAAATTTGACTGGCAAAGAGTTTTTGATGTGCTGAAGATGGATAAGAAGAGAGAACGAAATGAGATCAATTACGTGTTGCTTGAAAAGATTGGAAAGAGTGTGATAAAAACAATTCCATTAACTCAGTTAGAAAAAATCATCCGGGATCTGTGATCGCAAGAATACAACCATCAACTATTTCAGGAAATATGCAGGCACCGGCTTCCAAAAGCTCGATGCAGAGGGCCTGTGCGGCTGCTTTGCTTGCCAAAGGAACTTCAATTATTCATAATCCGGGTCATTCCAATGATGATAGAGCAGCGATAGAAATTATCAAAACACTCGGGGCTGAAATAACGATTAATAATGAAGAAATGATTGTGAATAGCCGTAGGATTTATCCCACGGAAATAAAAGGGATTCATCCCGCAGAAAAAGAGGTGAATTGCGGCGAGAGTGGTTTAAGTATAAGAATGTTCACACCGATCGTTGCATTGGCCGGTGAAGAAATTGTGATCAATGGAAGTGGAAGTTTATTGAATCGTCCAATGGATTTTTTTGATGAGATATTACCGCAGCTTGGGGTCCGGGTTCTATCAAACAATGGAAAGCTTCCAATAAAAATTAAAGGTCCGTTGCAACCAAAAAGCATTGAGATCGATGGTTCATTAAGTTCTCAGTTTCTCACTGGCTTATTGATGGCGTATTCGACGGCGACCTCCCCAAACCCCTCCAAAGGAGGGGCTTCCGATGACTCAGAAAATTCAGTTGTATCAATAAAGGTTAGGAATCTAACCAGCAAACCCTACATTGATCTTACGCTTGATGTAATGAGAAGATTCGGATTGAAACTTCCGGAAAATAAAAATTATGAAGAGTTTATTTTTTCGCAAGAAACTCATCACTCACCACTCATCACTCATAATTACACGGTCGAAGGCGACTGGAGCGGCGGGGCATTTTTGTTGGTTGCGGGAGCTATTGCAGGCCCGATCACGATAAGAGGATTGGATATGATGTCAACACAAGCTGATAAAGAAATTATTAAGGCATTGAGTAATGCTCATGTAAGTTTTGCGATTGAGGCCAAAGGAATAAAAGTCCGGCCGTCTGAAGTGAAAGCGTTCGAATTTAATGCTACTGATTGTCCCGATCTTTTTCCACCGCTGGTGGCATTGGCCGCCTATTGTAAAGGTGAAACAAGAATTAAAGGGGTAAACAGGTTGACACATAAAGAAAGTAACAGGGCAGTTTCATTGCAGGAAGAATTTGGGAAAATGGGAGTAAGGATTGAAGTGGATGATGATGTGATGGTCATTCATGGTGGTAATAAGATTAATGGCGCTAAAGTTCATTCGCATCATGACCATCGTATTGCTATGGCCTGTGCTGTTGCCGCATTAAAAGCAAGTAAGGAAACCTCAATTGAAGAAGCGGACGCTGTAAGGAAATCCTATCCTGATTTTTATGACGACTTGAAAAACTTAGGGGTTGATGTATCTTTAAGTAATAAGATCAAATTTCATGAATAGTTTCGGCCGCATATTTCGTATTTCTATTTTTGGTGAATCTCATGGCGAATCAGTAGGAATTGTCATAGATGGTTGTCCCGCAGGTCTGCCATTGACTGTTGACGATTTTCTGCCAGACCTTGAACGAAGAAAAGGCGGAACTCAGAAAGGAACCACTCCGAGACAGGAGGAAGATCTTCCTATTTTTAAAAGTGGATTATTCAATAACAAAACGACAGGTGCTCCTATCACGATATTATTTGAGAATAAAAATGTTCGAAGCGGCGATTATGATAGGCAAAGAGCTGTACCAAGACCCGGTCATGCAGATTTTGTGGCACATAAAAAATTTGCCGGTTTTGAAGATTATCGGGGCAGCGGGCATTTTAGCGGGAGACTGACTGTTGCATTGGTAGCAGCAGGGGTGATCGCAAAAAAAATTCTCCTCACCCCCTTCCCCCTCTCCACAAGTGGAGAGGGGATAGGGGTGAGGTCTTCAATTCTTGAAATTGGTGGCGAGGCAGATCTGGACAAAGGTTTACAAAAGGCAATTGATGAAAAAGATTCGATTGGCGGAATTATTGAATGTCGTGTAACCGGATTACCGGTTGGATTAGGTGAGCCTTTTTTTGATTCTGCCGAATCGCTCCTGAGTCATATAGTATTTGCTATTCCTGCTGTTCGAGGTATTGAATTTGGAACCGGCTTTGCTGCTGCCAAAATGTTTGGCAGTGCGCATAATGATCCCATTGAAAATATGGAAGGAAAGACAAGAACGAATCATGCCGGGGGCATCGTTGGTGGACTGACAAATGGAAATGAATTGGTCTTTCGCATCGCAATAAAACCAACTTCATCAACGCCGAAAGAACAAAATACTCTAAACTGGGAAACGGGAAAGATTGAGAATGCTTCGGTAAAAGGTCGTCATGATCTCTGCATTGCCCTTCGGGTTCCGGTTATCCTGGAAGCGGTAACTGCGATTGTTTTGACAGATCTGATGATGCTGGAACAAAGGATCCCCAGAATTATTGGATAATAAACTAGTAGTGGTTCCGCCATTTTCCTGGCTACAATCAGGTAGTTAATGAAAAATTGACATTGACACTTGAAAAAATTTCCTGACAAAGACAGTTAAAAAAGATAATCAGGCATCTTTCCTGAAAATTTTTCACTTATGCACCGTATGGCATATTATTAGCCTACCTTTGCCGTCCCAAATCAATCCCGGTAGCTATCGGGAAATTTGATTCATTCTTAAAATCTCAAAAATCAATACAATTATGGCTAAGAAGTTAAATGTTACCCCGCTTCATGACAGGGTAATTGTGAAACCAGCCGCTGCTGAAGAAAAAACAGCCGGCGGTATTATTATTCCTGACACAGCAAAGGAAAAACCCCAACGTGGTACTGTTATCGCTGCCGGGCCTGGCAAAAAGGATGAACCGGTAACCGTGAAAAATGGTGACACGGTTCTCTATGGCAAATATGCCGGAACTGAGATCCAGATCGAAGGTGAGGAATATCTGATCATGAGAGAGAGTGATATTCTGGCAATCGTTTAATTGGCAAATTTGGCAATGTGATAATGTGCCAATAAAAACAAATCATTATCAAATCATCAAATTAACTAATTATCAAATTATATTTTATGGCAAAACAACTCTTCTTCGATATTGAAGCAAGAAATAAAATGAAAAAGGGTGTGGATACCCTGGCAAATGCGGTGAAAGTGACTCTTGGTCCCAAAGGCCGCAACGTAGTTCTTGAAAAGAAATTCGGCGCACCCGGCATTACAAAAGATGGTGTGACTGTAGCAAAAGAAATTGAACTGGAAGACCCTATTGAAAATATGGGCGCACAGATGCTGAAAGAAGTTGCATCAAAAACGGCTGATATCGCAGGTGATGGAACAACCACAGCCACTGTTCTTGCTCAATCTATTATTAGTGAAGGTTTAAAAAATGTAGCAGCCGGTGCTAATCCAATGGATCTGAAAAGGGGCATCGAAAAGGCCGTTGAAAAAGTGGTTAAACATTTAGAGGCTCAATCACAAACCGTAGGAACAGACAGCAAAAAAATTCAACAGGTGGCTTCTATTTCTTCCAATAATGATGAAAATATCGGTAAACTGATTGCTGAGGCATTTGGTAAAGTTGGTAAAGATGGTGTGATCACCGTTGAAGAAGCAAAAGGAACAGAAACAGGTATTGAAATAGTAGAAGGTATGCAGTTCGATCGTGGTTATATTTCTGCTTATTTCGTTACCAATAGTGAAAAAATGGAGGCTGAGCTTGAAAAACCCTACATATTGATCTATGATAAAAAGATCAGTAATATGAAGGACATTCTTCATATTCTTGAAAAAGTAGCTCAACAGGGTGCGCAGCTTCTTATTATTTCCGAAGATCTCGAGGGTGAAGCTTTGGCGACTCTTGTTGTAAATAAATTACGCGGTACCATAAAAGTGGCTGCTGTAAAAGCTCCTGGCTTTGGTGATCGCAGAAAGGAAATGTTGCAGGATATAGCTGTATTAACTGATACCGGCAAAACAGTAGTAATTTCTGAAGAACAAGGGTACAAATTAGAAAATGCCGACCTATCTTATCTTGGTCGTGCAGAAAGAGTAGTGATTGACAAAGACAATACTACAATTGTTGGCGGTAAAGGAAAGAGAGAAAAAATCACTGAACGTGTTAACCAAATAAAAGCACAGATAGAATCAACAACTTCTGATTACGATAAAGAAAAATTACAGGAACGTCTGGCTAAGCTGAGTGGTGGTGTGGCTGTATTAAATATAGGCGCTGCTACCGAAATGGAAATGAAAGAAAAGAAAGACCGTGTAGATGATGCATTGCATGCGACAAGAGCTGCCGTTGAAGAAGGCATTGTTCCGGGTGGCGGAGTTGCATACATTCGTGCCATTGAATCATTAGAAAAATTCAAAGGCATCAATGAAGATGAAACTACAGGTATTGCTATTGTAAAAAGAGCATTGGAAGAACCGATCCGCCAGATCGTTGTGAACAGCGGTATTGAAGGATCTATAGTGGTGCAAAAAGTAAAAGAAGGAAAAGCGGATTTCGGTTTCAATGCACGCACTGAAGTTTATGAAAACCTTTTCAAAGCCGGTGTGATCGATCCTACAAAAGTTACACGCATTGCTTTGGAAAATGCAGCTTCCATTGCCGGTATGTTACTGACTACTGAATGTGTAGTTGCTGAAAAACCAAAGAAGGAAGAAGCCCATATGCATCCGGGTGGTGCCCCAGGCATGGGTGGAATGGATTACTGAAAATAGATGTCAAATAGGTCACATGGGTCATATAGATCGGTTCTATATGACCCATTGACTTTTATGACTTAGTTGATTGATCTGTTGACCATCAAAGTGAATAGCTATGATCCAAATTCGTACTGTTCGTTTCAATGAATTGGTTCAAAATATCAGGATTTGGTTTAAAAATGAAAAAAAGACGATGATGATGGGTTTAGCTGTCCTTATGCGGTCTTATATTAACAATCCTGCTCCAAAAAGCGGGATTTTTTTTTGAAGAAACTAATGACTATATTCGAAATAGCCAAAACAATTTTTTTTAACCAAAATCAACTATTATGAATTCAAAATTCATCGTCGGCGGTATCGTCGGTGGTATTGCTTATTTCATTCTTGGTTGGGTAATTTATGGCATGTTGTTGAAAGATTTTTTCACCAGCAACGGTGCAACTATGAAGCCCAATTCGGATATGGTTTGGTGGGCTTTGATAGTAGGAAATCTTGCCATGGGCTTTTTGCTGGCTTATGTTATTGGGAAAGGTTCTGCATCAGCAGGAAGCGGTGCTGCTACCGGATTTGTCCTTGGGCTCTTAATTACCGTTGGGTATGATTTAATCATGTATGCTACAGCGGCAAATGCAGGTACCTTAAAGGGTATTGCTGCCGATATTGCTGTTTCCGCTGTGTTGTCTGCCATCGTAGGTGCCATCGTAGGTGCGGTAATGGGTATGAGCAAAAAAACGGTTGCTGCCTGATTAGTGAAAACCTTATTTGTAAAGTCCCGCTCTTACTTGCCATAGAGCGGGACAATTTTTTTATCTGCGTTAGATTTCTTTTATCTTACTGATCCAAATAATCATGTCAATATTCAACGATCAATACTCAATCTTCATTATTCGTTGTGATAATTGAAAATTGAACATTGATCCCGATTGCTATCAGGATTGATCATTCAAAACGCTCATGTCACAGCCCCATCTTCAAAAAACCATCGGTCTTTGGTCTGCCACCTCTATTGTCATTGGCTGCATCATTGGTTCAAGCATATTTATGAAACCGGCTACCATGGCAGGACAGCTGGGTTCTCCCTATTTGCTCATTATTGTCTGGATAGTTGCAGGAGTTATTTCTGTTTTTGGAGCCATGGCATTTGCCGAATTAGGAACAATGTTTCCTGAAACCGGGGGCCAGTTCGTGTACTTAAGAAAAACGTATGGAGATTTTATTGCGTACCTGTACGGATGGGGAAGTATGGCTGTGATAAACACGGCCGCAATTGCTGCGATTGCCTTTGTATGTGCTGAATATGCAGGCGATTTTATGAACCTCCCTCACTTCAACCAGGCAACAGAACATTCAATCGTTCTCCATATACCCATGATCGGCGATATCCTGCCTTTACAAAATTTCGGAGTCAAAATGCTTGCCATTGCAATCATTCTTGTGATTTCGATAGCCAATTATATCAGTGTAAAAGCGGGGAACTCGATACAGTTTATTTCAACTCTGCTAAAAGCGCTCGCACTTCTAATTCTGGTATTTGGAATTTTGTTGTCCGGTAAAGGAACTTCTCAAAACTTTTTTAGAAATTCAACTAGTTTTCATCTAAATGGGTGGATGCTCTTTGCAGCATTCATGGCCGCAACAACAGGCGCCTTTGCAGCCTACGATGGGTGGAATGGCTTGGGCATGGTAGGAGGTGAAATAAAAGATCCGAAAAAAAATATTGCAAGGAGCCTGTTAATTGGTGTGTTTAGCTGCATAATTATTTATGTATTGATAAGTATTGCTTATTTATATGTTCTGCCAATTGATGAAATGGCAAGATCCCCACTGGTCGCGAGCGATGCGATAGCAAAAATTATGGGAAGCCGTGGGGGCACCTTTATTGCAGTTTTAATTGTTGTTGCAACATTTGGAGCAGCAAGTGTAAACCTGTTGGCAAATGCAAGAGTTATTTTTGCCATGTCGGAAGCAAAAAGTTTTTTTAAATGGGCGGGCAAAGTTCATCCCAGGTTTAATACACCGGGCAATTCCGTTTTGATTCTGGGAGCATGGAGCAGCCTGTTTGTCATCAGTGGCTCATTTGATATTCTTGCCGACATGTTCATCTTTATGTCCTGGGTTTTTTATGGATTGGTTGTGCTGGGTGTTTTTATTCTTCGAAAAAAAATGCCCGACGCGGAAAGACCCTATAAAGTAAATGGGTATCCCATTTTGCCCGCCATTTTTATCCTATTTACCTGCTTTTATTTAGGCACAACAGTTTATGATGACATAAGTAATTATTTGCATGGGAAAACCCCGTTCATTAATTCTGTTTTTGGTATGTTGTTGACTGCCATAGGTATTCCGTTGTTTTATTATTTTAAAGCGAGAAATAAAGGTTGATGACAATTATCAAAATTCTCCCGAAGAATATGTTTTGAAGACAAAAAATTTAACTTCTTATTGACAGAGATGGTTCTTTTTTATACATTAGCGTCACTAAGAAAGTGATTGAACAAGCAATCCACTTCCTACCTTACCTGTTAGTTGCTATGGGAAAGATCATGTATCCGGGCCGTAGCATATGTCAGCCAAACTGCAGACATTCGGGTTGAAGCCGCAGAAAACAAATTATTTAACTCCGTGAGTCACGGAGTTTTTTTTGTTTTAGAAAGTTAAAAGTCAAAAGTGATAATTCAAAACCGGTGAACTTTTTTGATTTTTGACTTTTTAATTTTGTACCAATCAAATCATTTTCTTTATTAATTTCCCAAGCATCATCAATCCATAATCGACATCATCGCTCCAGGGTTTTCCAAAACTGATCCGGATAAAGTTGGAATAATTGCAGCCTGCAGAGAAGATCCTGCCGGGCACAACTGAAATTTTATATTGCATAGCTTCAGTGCGCAGCTTAAATGAATTTACTTTTTTGTTCAACTCAAGCCACAGAACAAACCCTCCATGAGGCCGGGAAATTTTCGTATCGTTTGGAAAATATTCAATGATCGCCTGCATATAACGAAGACATTGGGTATGCAATGCCTTGCGCAGATTTTTTAAATGATACTCATAACGGCCAATTTTTAAAAAATGGGCAACAGCTGCCTGTGTTAAACTGGGACTGCTTATGTTTAATATCCTTTTTATTTGCTTTACCTGGCCAAGAAATTTTCCCGGAATTGCCCATCCGATCCGGTAGCCCGGTGTAAGTGATTTGGAAAGAGATGAACAGTGCATTACCAGGCCTTTTTTATCATAATATTTACAGGTTTTGGGCCTGCTTTTCCCAAAATAAAGTTCACCGTAAATATCATCTTCGATCAATGGAATATTATGTTTGGTGATCATCTCAACTAATTTCTTTTTATTTTCATCGGGCATGCAACTGCCTAAAGGATTATTAAAATTTGGAACCACGATACAAGCCTTAATGTTGCATTTATTAATGGCTTTTTGCAAGCAATCCAATTCAATTCCATTTATTGTGCATGATGAAACCTCTACGACTTTCAACCCCAGGTTTTCAACGGCCTGGTAAATGCCAAAATAGGTAGGACATTCGATCGCTACAGTATCGCCGGGTTTTGTGACTGCTCTCAAACACATGGTAATAGCCTCAAGGCAACCATTTGTAACAACCACTTCATCAGCATCAACCTTCCCTCCCCAGTTAAAAGCAAGCTTCGCAATTTGTTTTCTTAATTCAACATTACCCTGTGGCAACTCATAATTAATGCAATGATCTTTGCTGTTTCTCAAAGCATAGACTACAGATTTGTTCAATTTAGCAGCAGGTAGAATTGAAGCATCAGGTACAGCTACCGCAAAATTGATCACATCGTCTGCGGAAAGATCAAAGAAAATAGAATTGATCATTTCATTCACCGTCACATCATGTGATACAGGTTCTGGCTGTAATTGTTTGGGTAGGGAAGGAAAGCGTTTATGAGTAAAGCGGACATAATATCCCGACTTAGGTCTTGACTCGATCAGGCCTTTCCCTTCCAAATGATAATATGCCTGGAAGGCGGTGCCCATGCTGATCCCATACTCTTCGCTTAACATTCTTACCGAGGGGAGTTTGTCTCCGATCTTCAACACATCTTCATTGATCATTTTTTCAATGCCGCCTGCTACCTGCAGGTAAAGATGGTCTTCGCTAACTGTCATTGATTTCTGCATATCTGTTTTTTTAAAGCATGTTCAATCCCGAAATTCGAATTTTGAATCTGATATAGTCAAAAATACAAAAACTGAATCTGTTTTTTAAAAAAATTTTGATGGATTTTTGTGAAGAGTTTGCTATTAAACGAGAACAACGAAAATGAAAAAGGAATTAAATAAGGCATATGTTGCATTGGCAATCGTTAGTTTTTTCTGGGGAACTACGTATATCGCTTCACGGATTGGGGCACAGCATATACCAGGATTATTTGTTTCTGGCGTTCGCCAGTTTTCTTCCGGATTGATACTGGTGAGTTTCTTTTTAGTAAGAGGCTATTCTTTGCCGCGTTGGGAAATATTGAAAAAGATCTCTTTCCAGGGAATTATTTTATTGTGTGTCGCCAATGGTTTGCTTACCTGGTCATTGGAATATATCAGTAGCGGATTAGCGGCTGTTATTGCAGCATTGGTTCCTTTGTTTGTAACTGTTTTCACTCTCTGGCTTTCAACCTGCGAAAAAATTTCAAAATGGATGATCATAGGAATGCTCATCGGTCTTGCAGGAGTTGTAACTATTTTTTATGATTATCTCGGCCAGTTGCATAACAAATCGTTCCTGTTTGGTGTTGTGCTGGCTTTACTTTCTACACTTAGCTGGTCATTCGGTACCGTATATACTTCCAAACAAAAATTATCCGTTGATATTTTATTTGGTGTGGGATTACAAATGCTCAGTGCCGGTATTGTCATGCTGGTCATTTGTGGATTAACCGGTAAATATGTAAATCTTGCCGATGCAGGTTACAATTCCTTGTATGCACTGGCCTATCTTGTAGTTTTTGGTTCATTACTGGCTTATTCGGCGTATGTATTTGCAATTAGCAAACTCCCGACGGCATTGGTTTCTATATATGCGTATATCAACCCGATCGTAGCGGTTGGTTTAGGCTGGCTTTTATTGCGGGAAAAAATGAATGGGAATATGATCCTGGGAACCATGATCACCTTAGCTGGAGTGTGGCTGGTCAATCGTGAATCAAAAAAATTGAATCCTCAATGATATAAATTTTTATGCCATGAATATTAAAATAATCACGGCCGATTCATCTCATGCCGATTTGGTTGCATCGATTGGCCGTCAATCTTTCAGAAGCGCTTTTGGTAATCTTTTCAACAGTAAAGATGAATTACAGGAATATCTTGATTATATGTATCATCCGGATAAGATCGCAAAAAGCATCGAAAAAGAAAACAACCTATTTTTCCTGGCATTTGTAGAAAATGTTCCGGTGGGCTTTGCCAAAGTAAAAAAGTATTCGTTGAATGAACAGATCGAGTCCATTTCACAAATGGAATTGCAAAAAATTTATGTATTGCCGTATTA
>JBIOGV010000031.1:0-22892 GCA_044448365.1 Chitinophagales bacterium | reverse complement strand
GTCACCTCCACCTGACCGGACAGCTCTAAATTTTTAAAGGGTTGCCCGGTTTTTTTCTTTAAGCCATTTTTCAAACTCCGTTTCAATCATGGGAGTACAGTGCAAATAAAGCAGCAGTTACGCTATGACCAGTGCATAAATATTCTTACCGCATTATTGCGATCTCGATTAATATTCCTACTTTTTATTCGAAATGTATTCTCATGAATTCTTTGCAAGCTTCTTCAGCCACTTCCGGCCGACTTTTATCACTTGATTTTATGCGTGGTTTTATTATGGTGTTTCTTGCACTTGAAAGTACATGCTTATACTTTGAACTTGATTATGCATCAAAAGGAACATTTATCAATGGGCTGGCGCAGCAGTTTTTTCATCATCCGTGGCATGGCCTTCATTTCTGGGACCTGATTCAACCCGGTTTTATGTTTATGGCCGGTGTAGCAATGGCATTATCGTTACATAAGCAGAAGGAAAAAGGGATATCCCGGAAGCAATCACTCAAAAAAATATTGAAACGCTGCGGTTGGTTATTTTTCTGGGGAGTACTCAATTACCTTGTGCATGAAGATGGCTTGTGGTTTGAGTTTTCTAATGTACTTACACAATTATCTTTCACCATACTTGTGGCATTTCTTATTTTTAACTGGAGTTTCACTGCACAAATTCTTGTATGTGTATTCTTTTTATTGATGCGGGAAGTTTTGTATCGCTATACAAATATCCCGGGTTTTGATCAGCCCTTCACCAACCAGCACAACTTTGGCAATTATATGGAGCTTGTACTGGTTGGAAGAATCAATCCCGAAGGTTGGGTTTCCATTAATTGCATCCCTACTGTGGTACATACCATCGCGGGCTCCTGATAGGTAAATTATTGCTTTCAAACAAAGAAAAATAAGGCCCATGGTGCTATGGGGCACATTGTGTTTGATAGTTGGTTATGCACTGGATATAACTGCTATTGATCCCATCATCAAACGAATTGCCACATCTTCCTTTGTAATCATTTCATTGGGATACTGTTTGCTGGCGCTTGCATTTTGCTATTGGCGGATCGATGTCCGCAATCACAAAAAACATTTGAAGTTCTGGACAATCGTTGGCATGAATTCTATTTTTATTTACCTGTTTTTTGAAATAGTTGGTTCGCGCTGGTTCAATGATTATGTATTTACAATTACGGGAGCTTTTATGAAATTATTCGGCACACCTCCGGTTCTTAGTGCGGTAATTTCATCCCTTTGCATATTTGCGTTGGAATGGGAATTGTGTTATTTTTTATACAGGAAAAAAATATTTTTGAAACTATGAATAAGAAAGGGAATATTTTTATCAGACTGAGAATGCCATTAAGCTTTCATTGTGCGTACCTGTCCTGACAGCGTCAGATAAACTGGTAGGCAGGCCGCATTTGTATACTTGGTTGTTGTGCAACAATAAAAAAGCATATGAAAAATAAACGCAGAGAATTTTTAAAGCAAACTGCACTTACAGGTCTTGCTGCAGCAGGAGGTATGTTGAAAGGATTGGCAGCAGGATTAAGCGAACCAAATACTTTTTCAAATTCAAAAGTGGGATATAAAAATTTTTATGATCAACATCTTAGCGTTATTGGTCTATACGGCGACTGGGCAGCAGGATTAAATGGAAATTTACTGCCTTCTTTTTCTTTCAGAGGAAATGGGTGGAAAAATATTGACGAATGGAGAAAAGCTGCAAGGAAACGTCTTAAAGAAAGAATGTCAGTTCCCGATATTGGAACAATGCCCCCAGTAACAGTAAACAAACAATTTGTCTATGATGGCCTGCATATTGAAGAACTTAGCTGGCAATTGCCCTATGGCCGGGCGACGGAAGCTCTATTACTAAAGCCTGAGGCTGCAAAACGAAAACTCCCTGCAATTCTTGCTTTTCATGATCATGGCGGTAATAAATATTTCGGCACAAAAAAAATTACAAAGACCTCTGATCAGCAACACCCACTGATGGTAGCACATCAGAAAGAATACTACGAAGGCTTTGCGTGGGCGAATGAAATTGCAAAACGTGGCTATGTTGTGATGGTGCCTGATGCATTTCCATTTGCAAGCAGGAGAGTAATGATGAAAGATGTACCGGATTTTATGCGCAATGGCTTAAATGATAATGACCCTGAAGATCCAAAAAATATAAATACTTATAACCAATGGGCAGGGCAGCATGAACACACCATGGCAAAGTCTTTATTTTGTGCCGGTACAACGTGGCCTGCAGTATTTTTTGCCGAAGACAAAAAAGCGCTGGATATTTTGTGTGCTCGTGATGACGTGGATGTAACACATATTGGCTGCGCAGGATTATCAGGTGGAGGAATGCGCACTGTGTTTATGGGAGGTCTTGATGAAAGAATTAAATGCGCTATTCCCGTTGGCTTTATGACAACATGGAAAGATTTTCTTT
Source organism: Chitinophagales bacterium (assembly GCA_044448365.1). Classification (GTDB taxonomy): domain Bacteria; phylum Bacteroidota; class Bacteroidia; order Chitinophagales; family Chitinophagaceae; genus VBAU01. Next base: position 20,453 of record JBIOGV010000031.1, on the reverse strand, counting down.
TAAACAAATCGGTAAATCACACTTGGATGGTATATGTTCCTCTCTTACCAAATGAACTTGATTTTCCCGAGATACTCGGATTAAGAGTTCCACTGGCAACACTTGTGCTGAATGATGAGGATGATGATTTGTATACCATGCCGGAGATGCAGCGTGCAGATAAAATTTTGAATGACGTGTATAAAAAGGCAGGTGCTGAAGATCATTACAAATGTTCATTTCATCCCGGTCCGCACAAGTTTGATAAAAAGATGCAGGCAGAAGCCTTTGACTGGTTAGATAAATGGTTAAAGCAATAATTTACACCAGCCGTGAAAGTTTTGCCATTATAGGCCTTCTCGTAAAAATAATTTATAAAATTTAAGCAATGAAAACGAATCGCAGAGAATTTTTAAAAATATCATCTCTTACAGGAATAGGATGGGTCGGAAGCGGTTTTATCAAAGGTAAAACGTTGGGAAATATTGGTGAGGTGATAACGCACAAAGAGCATTTCAATATGTGTGGCTTTGCTGCCCCGAAATTGGATGTGGTGCGAATTGGTTTCATCGGTTTAGGCAACAGAGGGCCGTCTCATGTTTCGGATATGACACGTATAGAAGGCGTGGAGATAAAAGCGCTATGTGACATTCGGCCGGATAAAGTAAATATGGTAAAAAAATCGCTGGAAGATTCTGCCCACAATCCGGAAGTTTATACTGGAGGTAAAGATGAGTGGAAAAAATTATGTGAACGCCCTGACATCGACCTTATATACATTGCTACTCCCTGGAGCCTGCATACGCCGATAGCAGTATACGCAATGAACAACGGCAAACATGTATGCACGGAGGTTCCTGCGGCAAAAACAATTGACGAATGCTGGCAATTGGTTGAAACTTCTGAACGAACACGAAAGCATTGCATGATACTCGAGAATTGTTGTTACGATTTTTTTGAACTGTTTACGTTGAATATGGTGAGGCAGGGAATGATTGGTGAGATTGTGCACGGTGAAGGGGCATATATACATGACCTGCTTGCAGGAAATTTTTCCAAAGAAAAATATTACGATATGTGGCGACTGAAAGAAAATTTAAGGAATGGAAATTTGTATCCTACGCATGGCCTCGGCCCTGTTGCACAGGTAATGAATATTAACCGGGGAGCAAAAATGGATTACCTGATATCTATGCAGAGTAAAGATTTTATGATGGGTAAAATGGCTAATGAACTTGCTGCCAAAGATGATTTTTATAAACCATTTGCTGATAAGAATTACAGGGGAAATATGAACACCTCGACTGTCTTCACCGATAAGGGACTTACTATAAAGCTGCAGCACGATGTAACTTCTCCAAACATTTATTCCCGGATTTACAAGATCAGTGGCACCAAAGGTTCTGCTTTAAAATATCCGTTACCCGGCAAGTGTTCTATTGAAGGCAATGAAAACTGGTTGAACCAACAGTCATACAACGATATGGAAAAAAAATATACGCCTGATATCGTTACAAAGGTTGGTGAGATGGCGAAAAAAGTAGGTGGACACGGCGGCATGGATTTTTTAATGAATTGGCGAACCATTGATTGTCTCCGTAATGGTTTACCGCTTGATATTGATGTGTATGATGCAGCGTCGTGGAGTGTAATTGCACCGTTGAGTGAGTGGTCAGTAGCCAATCATTCAAAGCCCATTAATATTCCTGATTTTACTTCGGGTTCATGGAAGACAAATCAACCAGTTGATAACACATTGCAAAAAGGCGGAACAACCAAGGTGGTGTAACTATTTTCCCCAGTTCATGGTACGGCTTCATTTTAAAAGCCTCTACAAAGTTGATGGATGTTCAAATACTATTCTTCCTTTTATAATTGTCATTTGGATATTAATGTCGCTGTCGAAGATCACGATGTCTGCATCTTTACCTGCAGTTAAAGATCCCTTCCTGTCAGATACATTCAGAATACGAGCCGGGGTGCCGGTCATCATTTTCACTGCCTCTGACAGGGAAACATCTGCCTTCGACATCATAGTTCTTATCAGCCTGTCTGCTGTGGCTACGCTGCCGGCAAATGAACTGCGGTCGGGTAATTTTGCCACGCCATCTTCCACAATTACTTTTAAACCATTCTTCACGTTTCCCAAAATACTTTCTCCTTCGGGCATGCCGGCGGCCCGCATCGCATCCGTAATCAATGCTGTGTGGTCAGCTCCCTTAATTTTATAAACGAGTTTTAAAAGTGGAGCGGGAAGATGAGCATTATCTGCAATAATTTCCACGTCCATCTCGTCAATGAGATAGGCACTTTCCACTACTCCCGCATAACGGTAAGCATTTCTTCTTGTAACTCCAGACATACCGGAGTATAAATGAGTAACAAGCGTATAACCATTTTCAAAAGCCTTCTGCACGTCTTCATAGATTGCATCGGTATGTGCGGCTGAAACTAATATTCCTTTTGATGTAAGATATTTTCCAAATTCAATCGCTCCTGTTAATTCGGGAGCAGCACTCCAGCGTTTTACACAAGAATACCGGGATAAAATATCTTTATACTCTGCAGGATCAGGATCTCTTATATAGCGCGAATCCTGGGCCCCACGTTGATTCATGGCAAAGTAGGGACCTTCCAGGTGCATACCTAGGAATTGTGCTCCATTAAAATTATTCTGATTCGCCTTTTCATAAACTTTCAGGCTGTGCAGTATTTCTTCCTTGCTGCTTGTGAGTGTGGTAGGCAACATTGATGTAGTTCCATATCGGGCATGTAATTCTGCAATTCTTAAAAATGCTGTTTCACTACCATCCATAAAATCATACCCGGCTCCGCCATGCACATGTATATCAATAAAACCAGGAGATATATAATTCCCGTTTGCATTTATTTCAATGGCATCAGGATCCTCAATATTTTTATCACTCACAATGGCAATCGTTTCTCCTGTAACCAACACCGTTCCATCAGGAATGATGTTGCAGGGTGTGATTATTTTACCGTTGTATATTTTCAATTGTTGCTGTTGCAAAGAGTATTTCTTTATTTATAGAAAGATCAACTTGTTATTTTAAAATCCATCTTCTTACCCTGTATCCATAAAATCCGTAAAATACCAGAAACAGATAACATGGAAATAGTACCCAGTAAGCAAAACGGACGTTATACAAATCCGCTAAGTATCCATATAGCAGCGGGAGTATAGCGTTGCCGCACAGGCCCATAATCATTATGGATGCCCCCAGTTTTGTAAACCTTCCTAATCCATCTAATGCCAGTGGCCATATACCGGCCCAAACCAGTGAATTGGCCAGTCCCAGCAATACTACGAACCAGATTGAAATATCAACCGAATGACCTAAAAAATTAATTTGTCCATTCGCAAAAATGATGAGTAAGGTAAACGTTGTTCCCAACAATGTGCACACCCGCAAAGCATTTATCTGACTGATGTATTTCGGAATACAGATAATACCGAGCAAATAACCGCATACTGTTGCAAAGAGTGTATACGAAGGAAACACTCTTGCTTCCATCAGGTTTAAGTGCATAGAACCGGCATACCCGATAATGGTATCAATGGCAATGACCTGCGTGCCCACATGAAGGAAAATAGCTAAAGACCCGAGGATCAGATGCGGGAATTGAAATATATTTTTTTTTACAGAATTGCTTGCTGCAAGTTCTGCGCTTTCATATTCCGTATTAATTTCAGGAAGCGGTGAGTAGCGCACGATCAATCCCAAACAGAACAAAACAATTCCTGTGCAGGTGTAAGGAAGAATAACTCTTCTTACTAATTCATCCAAAACAACATTTTTCGCAACTGCACTCATGGTATGCAGTTCTTTGAACAAACTTGTATCGGTTGGCTTTAGAATGACAGCAGCGAAAATGAGCGGCGCAATGATTCCTGCTCCTTTATTGCAAATTCCCATCATACTGAAACGTTGCGCTGCTCTTTCAACCGGTCCTAACCGGGTGATATAAGGATTAGCTGCAGTTTGCAGAATAGCAAGTCCCGCGCCAATGATAAAAAGACCGCAGAGAAAAATTCCATAAGTCCTGGTGAAGGCGGCAGGAATAAAAATAAATGCGCCTGTTGCCATTGTCCAGAACCCGGTCATCATTCCTTTCTTAAATCCAAGTCTTTTTAAAAGGTAAGAAGATGGCACCGACATGATGAAGTAAGAAATATAAAATGCAAATGCAACGAGGTAAGATTGAAAATTACTAAGCTCACAGGCAATCTTAAAATAGGGAATTAAAATAGCATTCACCCATGACACAAAACCAATAATAAAAAACAACAACCCAATAATAAGAATGGAAATGAACGTTTGCCTTTTGGTTAACGAACCTGCTTCAATTGTGGCCATCATGGTGCTGCTCATAATTCTTAGTCATTATGATAAATAGTCTTTTGCCCGATTACATCAGACGGAAGAAGAGCTGAAGAAAATTTATCAAGATAGAATGTACAATGGGGGTGCAATTGCAAAATAGTTGCAGGATAAAGGTTACTAACCTGCTGTTGAATACTGTTTTTTACGGCATTTGCTTTCCGGGCATCCGGCACCGAACAAATAATATGTTTTGATTTCAATATCTGGTTTACTGACATGCTGATAGCCCGGGCAGGTACTTCTTCCATTGAGGTAAACCATCCTTCATTTACTTGCTGTTTTCTGCATTGTGCATCCAATTCTACAATTATATATGGTTGTTCGGTTGCAAAATCTGCAGGAGGATCATTGAATGCAAGGTGTCCATTTTCTCCAATTCCAACCAACGCCACATCAATGGGATGGTGTGTAATTAAATCACCGAGGCGTTTACATTCTGCAATAGGGTCGGCTTCTCCATTTACAAAATAAGTTGCTTTTAAAGGAGGCAGTTTTGATAAAAATCTTTCCTGTAAATATTTTCTAAAACTTGCCGGATGCGTTATGGATAGCCCAATATATTCATCGAGGTGAAACATCAATACTTTTTCCCAGTCAACATTCTTCTCCGATGCCAGTTGATTGAGCGTTTCAAACTGACTTGTTCCTGTAGCGAGAATAATATTTGTTGCGTTGTTTATTTCAATTGCTTTGTGAATTAAATACGCAGCATAGGCTCCTGCAGCTTTACCTGCCTGGCGTGCATTATCAAATATTTTGATCTCCATTTGGAAATTGTCTGTAAAAGATCAAATGTACAACCTGAAATAGTAGGTACTTTATATAATTGGCCATTCCTGCTAATGAAGCCGGCTCGCCGGCTAAACAATTATTTTTAGATTCGTGGTTCCCGATGTCTTATTGAAACTGTCTCTAAAGTTATCTTACTTTCAGTCCAGATTCCGTTGACAATTTACAATTTCCAATATGAATTTTCTCGTCAGAATTATGAATTGCCAATTTTGGTGCCTGGCAACAAAGGAAAATTTTCGGGATAGCGACCCTGGTATTATTAAGGAAGCCGCAAAACTAAACATGCACTTCACATAAACAAAAGGGAGATGTTGTTACATCATGGACTGCTGAATTTTTTTTACTTGTATTCTTTGCTTACACCTTTGAACAATGCGTCCCTCAGAGAGGAACAAGCTGGTGTGCTAATTTTTATTGAATTGATTATGATAAAGGTGAATCATCGTGGTTATGGCAAAAGTGGTAAAGAATTTTCACGACTATGAATTATTTGGTTACCTCGTATTTGAATAAGATAGATCCTATTCAGAAAATCGGGAAGAAATAAAAAGAAAGATATTACCACAGGCTACTGCTTTAATCCCCCCTGTTTGCGGCATGCACAATGTATTCTTTGTATTTAAAAATAGTAAGGCTGCTGCCAACCAGCTTTTGATGCAAGTGATGGAAATTGATTTCCAAAAATGAATATCTGTTGGTTTGTTTCTCATCCGAGACAAGACAGGTTGTTCAATTTATCAATATCGTCTATTCAAAAAAATCGTGAAGCACAAATTTTCATGCAAAGGATTCAATTTTTCCTGCCAGATCGCTAAGGTGGTCACATAGGCCGTTCTTAGGCACAAACTCTTCGAATCAACTGCATTTTTGTTGCGTCGCTACCTAAGGATGCTTGTCTTTTAAAATCAGGGATGATTTAAATATTCCCCTTTTTCAGTTCTTCCACCGCATAGTTGGCTGCGCGTGCAGTGATGGCCATAAAAGTTAAAGATGGATTTTGATTGCCTACTGATGTCATGCATGCGCCGTCTGTTACAAACACATTTTTACATGAATGTAATTGGTTAAATTTATTCAGCATAGATGTTTTTGGGTCTTTGCCCATTCTTACACCGCCCATTTCATGAATATCGAGTCCGGGAGCTTGTTTGCTATCGTTGGGAATAATATTTTTGCAACCTGCAGTTTCAAGAATTTCAGTACCCTGTGCTAAAAAATCTTTCACCATCTTTTCATCGTTATCATCATACGATATAGACGCTATGAGTTGTGGAATGCCCCACTCGTCTTTGAGATCTTTGCTTAACCTTACATGCTTGTCATGCCTGGGGATGACCTCCCCCTGCATTGACATGTATACACTCCAATTTCCGACCTCACTCATTGCTTCTTTGAAATCCGCGCCAATAGTATTTGCATCCGTTGGATTCCCGGCATTACGGTAAGCACCCCAGAAAACCAAATAGCCACGAAGGAAATCAGTTTCTTGTTTATACACGTTTCTAAAACTTGGCATCAGCGGGGACACAGGTCTGCTTCCATAATAATATTTGTCTTCCGGTCCATCGATGCTTGCCGATAAAGAGCCTCTGTAATTTTGAAATGCCATGTATCTGCCTAAAATATCATGATCATTCCCGAGACCGTTTGGGAACCTGTTCGATGTGGAATTCAACAAAACAAGGTTGCTGTTTAAACATGCCGCATTTAAGAAAATGATCTTTGCAAAATATTCAGTGGACTCTTTTTTCTTGGCATCAATTACTTTCACACCCACAACTCTGCCTTTCTTTTCATCGTAGATAATTGAATGCACCACACAATCGGGATGCAACGTGAGGTTACCTGTTTTTTCCGCCCATGGCAAAGTGGATGAATTGGAACTGAAATAACCCCCGAACGGACAGCCACGCTGGCATAAATTGCGGGCCTGGCACTGACCTCTTCCCTGCTGCAAATGGATATCATTTGGCTTCGTTAAGTTTGCACAACGACCCATCAACATCCGTCTGTCTTTATAATGGGCATTTACCTTTTGCTGCATTTGTTTCTCCACACAATTAAATTCCCACGGAGGTAAAAATTCTCCATCCGGTAAATGCTCCACACCATCTTTATTACCACTGATTCCTGCAAATATTTCTACATGTGAATACCACGGAGCGAGATCATCATAGCGAATGGGCCAGTCTACAGCAAAGCCATCGCGAAGAGGTGCTTCAAATTCAAACTTACTCCAGCGTTGGGTTTCTCTTGCCCACATCAATGATTTTCCGCCTACCTGGTAACCACGGATCCAGTCGAATGGTTTTTCCTGAACATATGGATGCTCTTTATCTTTTACAAAAAAATGCTGAGCAGTTTCATCGAATGCATAGCACCTGCTAATAATAGGATTTTCTTTTTCGATCGCTAAGGGCAATCTTCCCCTGTGCGGAAATTCCCAGGGACTTTTGATTGCTGTCGGATAATCTTTTTTATGAACTACATTGCGCCCTCTTTCAAGTACCAGGGTTTTAATACCACTTTCACAGAGTTCTTTTGCAGCCCAACCGCCGCTAATTCCTGAACCAATTACTATAGCGTCATAGGTGTTTTTTTGAATGCCTCTGGAATTTATATTAACCCGTAAAGAATCGTCGGGCATATAGCAAATTTAAATAAAAAGGTAAAGTCTTTTTTTGATATAGTCAATACATATTCTTTTTAAGCAAAGAAAATTTTTCAAATTCGAACGCCCGGATTCAATGAGAAATGCTTTAATTCTCTTTCACTATGCTATGTTTCCAACTTTGCAGCTTAATGTGAAGTCTGGCCGTTATATGATCAAAACATTGCTTTAATCGTGATGCCGAAAGTTTTAGGATCCCCTAAGTGCACTGCTCCAAAATCGTAGGCATATGATATATATTTTTTGTTTGACAGATTGCGTCCCCACAAACGCACTTCAAAATGCTTCATTAGAATACCAATACCCGAGTTGAGTAAATTATATGGCGATTGGCGGATCGTGTTACTAAAGTCAAAATAAGTTGTTCCGAGGTATTCCCATTCACCACGTACGACTAATTTGATCGAATGAACTTTGTTAACCGGTATGCTGTACTGGATTACCACCATGGAAGTCATATCCTAGCTAAATACCTGGCGCTTGCCTGAAAGATCGCTTACCGATCCGTTTTGAGAAAGTTTAAATTTCGTGTACCTCGCACTCGTATAGCCAAAATTCCAATTTACTTCCAGGTTCCTTAATAATATTGCTTCCAGTTCAGCTTCCATTCCCTTACTACTTAACCGTCCTGCATTTTTTGTTACTGTTATGGTATCTGGCAATATCAACGTTGGAACCTGGACATTGGTGATCGAACTATAAAAAAAAGAAATATTGGCTCGTAATTGATTTTTGAAAAAAGTATTTTTTAATCCTATTTCAAAATTATTGCTGAACTCAGGTTTATATGCATATAAAGGAGGCTGCGACGGATCCAGTGAAAGCTGTGTCAGGCCCCCGGTCCTGTACCCGCGGCTGTAGGAAACATAAAAATTCATATTTGTGATAGGATGAAAAGCAATGCTGACTTTCGGTGAAAAAGCCCCGTAAGAGGCGGCTGCCGATGTATCTGGTTGCGTTTGAAATATTGGCGTGGGAGAAGCGTCGGGTTGGTATTCCCCTAATATATTTTCATCCGATCTTTGATAGTCATACCTCAAACCTGCAATTATATCTGCGTTATTGCTGATTTCATAAGTTGACTGGGCATACAATGAAACACCATGATCCTTTATTGTTGTTGTATTTATAATCGCATAGTTGCTACCAGGTGATCCCACCAAAGCCGCATCCTTTCCAAAATGAGTAGCCTGTTTATTTGGAGTTTCCTGATAAAATAAAAATACGCCGCTAACAAACTTAACACGTGAGAGTGAAGTAAGGGATGAAAATTTGAATTCCTGTGTGACAATTTTCACGTTATTCCATTTCTGTCCATAATTATTGATAATAGTTACACCGTCGATGGGAGAAAAATCGGCATCTATCGGTGACCCGTAATAATGGTAATTGGATTGATAAGCAGTTTGGGAACTTAGCATATAATGGCCAGTGAGGTAATTTACAGATAAAGAACTATTGATTGTATTATCAATAAGTTTAGCTACAGCATTCTGATTGATCTTGAAAGGATCAGAAAAAGCTTCCAGCGGATTTGAGGCCAGCGGGAACGCACCAAAATTTCTATTAGCAGTTGTTTTAGATTCAACATGATAGTCCATTTCGATGGCGCAATATATTTCAGGTAATAGTTACTCCCGAAACGATGCTGCCTGTCGAATTTTTTGTTTGTGTATGTATTAAAGTAATAACCATTCATGTCTTCGTAGAGAGTAGCTACACCGAAAAATAATTTATGTTTTATCACCGGCAAGCGCATACCGGCGCAGTACCGTGATGCCTGATAATTTCCCGTGCCTGCTTCGGCGAAGACTTCTGTTTTATCCTTTGGCTGGTTTGTTATTATATTAATGACCCCCCATCGCATTTCTTCCATATAAAGTTCCCTGTGGACCTCTCAGCACTTCTATGCGTGATATATCAAAAAGTTCAGGAATATAAGTATACAGTGTAAATTGGCTGACTCCATCAATATAGGTGGTAACGGCCGGATCATAAGAGGTAGAAGTCACTCCACGAATTGAAATTACGTTTCTGCCATCGCCCGGGTTAGTCGCAAATAGATTAGGAATTATGGCTGTCATGTCTTTGCTCTTCCATAAGCGATACTGATCAATTACTCTTCCAGGCAATACTGAAAGACTAAAAGGAACCTGCTGAGTATTTTGTTCTTCTTTTTGCGCTGTTACAATGATTTCTCCCAGTTGCTTTGCTGCGTCAACGAGTTGCAAAACGAGAGGTTTGTTGAATCCTTTTGTTACAAATAACTTCTCGTTTACAGAGGCATACCCGATGGCTGAAAGAGAAATAGTATACTCTCTTTCGGGAACATTATTTATGATAAAATTTCCTTGCTTGTCGCTGAAAGTGGCAAAATTTGTATTAAGAAAATAAACAGAGGCACCACTGATTGATTCTGATCGTTCGTCTACAATTTTTCCTGAAATCGTAACGCCCTCTTGACCGTAAAGAGAACAAGTTATAACAAGGAGCAATAACAAATAATGCCCTTTTTTAAGCGTTTTACTATTGAACAACAAAGTATTTAAATTTATAAAATGGCGAATGCTATCTAACAATTTCTGAAAAAGACAATAATTTGCCCCGAGGGTTAATTTCAATAATGGCATATTAATCATAACTTATAACGGAACGAAGAAACCTAAAAATACAAGAGAAAAGGTAAGCAGTCTGGATTGATTTTAACTGACAGGCGTCCAATAATTGTTACAAGACTTTGACTTGAATTTAAGGATTTCAATTATTTGCAAATTTAAATTGACGATTATAGCTTTTAATTCATTACAATTTCTTTATGCTGAATTTCTGACAAACAGTCTGTGTATATTGAAACTGTAATAACTTCTCATGAATTTAGAAGAACAATCAACACTAATCTATAGTAATCATAACTGTAAATTCTAAAGGTTATAAAATTTACAGGCAGCTGCAAACTTTCAAAGTCCTAAAGACTGCAAAATCGTGCAAACTTGTCAATTCGGACCCGAAAAAAAGGGAGCTACTAATTTGGAAAAGTACATCAAAGGTACACCACCAAAATGCAACAATTTGCACAACAATGCATCAAATGGAAAATTGTAAAAATCCCTCCAGTAATGGTTTCCGGGCTTTTGCAGTTTTTGTTCTACAGAAAATTGTCTCCTTTTTCTTGACATAATCCTACATTGAAGTGACTAAATTGAATTTCAAATTTAGTCCAGCCATTTAGGGAGCCAAGACAGTTGGGATTATTGGTGACATTACCAACAAGGCCGTAAATCTAAATTCCTTTCTGCTGTTGTCATCGGTGTAGGTCATCGTATTGCTTATCCCGCTCTCCTTTTGCATGACATAAATCAGGTCCTTTGTCATGATACAATCATGTTTTCAGCCGGATTAGTTATAGATATTTGGCTGCCTTAAACTCAAAAATTTGCCAGATGAAAGAGTTACACATTGTGGTGCTTGCCAAACAGGTTCCCGACACAAGGAATATTGGAAAAGATGCCATGAAAGCTGATGGCACTGTCAACAGATCGGTTTTACCCGCCATCTTTAACCCCGAAGATCTAAATGCCCTTGAACAGGCGTTGCGAATTAAGGACAAGTTTCCCGGTTCCGTTATTACATTGCTTACGATGGGTCCTCCGCGTGCCGTGGAAATTTTGCGCGAAGGCTTCTACCGCGGTGCCGATGATGGCATCCTGCTTACCGACAGGGCTTTTGCGGGATCGGATACCCTCGCCACTTCCTATGCTATTTCCTGCGTCATCCGTAAACTAAATTCTATAGATATCATTCTGTGCGGACGACAGGCGATAGATGGTGATACCGCGCAGGTCGGTCCGCAGGTGGCGGAAAAATTGGGAATTCCACAAATTACTTATGCGGAGGAAATCCTATCGCTGGACGCCGATAGAATCCAGGTGAAACGCAGGCTGGAAAGAGGAATCGAAATTGTTGAATGCCCATTCCCGGTGCTCATTACTGTAAATAATACTGCCGCACGTTGCCGACCACGAAATGCAAAGCGTTTGATGACATATAAACATGCCTCCACGATCAGTAACAGGCAGGAAAGCAATGAAGATTATCTGGCGTCCGCTTTAACAAAAAACCATCTCACTATCCAGGAATGGGGTGTAAACAATATTGATGTGGATCCAAAGGAACTTGGATTGGGTGGTTCTCCTACAAAAGTGAAAAAGGTGGATAACATCGTGTTTCAATCAAAAGAAGCAAGAGCGCTTGATGATTTTGATGATGATATTGATGGATTGATGAAAGAACTGATCGAAGGCCACATTATTGGTTAACAAACTGAATTCCCAAAATACTGTTTCATGAATAACATTATCGTTTATTGCGAACTCGATGAAGGCAAAATTGCAGATGTAAGTTTTGAACTCCTGACCAAGGGCCGCAGTCTTGCCAACCAGTTAAAATGTAAACTGGAAGCATTGTTGATCGGTGATAACCTGCACGGGTTGGAAAAAGAAATTTTCCCCTATGGTGTGGATACCATTTATAGGGCTGAAGACAAACGGCTTTCACCTTATTCCAGCTTACCACATACATCGATAGTCGTTAATCTTTTCAGGGAACAACAACCACAGATCGCATTAATGGGCGCTACTTGTATTGGACGTGATCTCGGCCCCCGTGTTTCATCGGCACTCAGGAGCGGGCTCACTGCTGATTGTACCGAATTGGAAATTGGAGATCACGAAGACAAAAAGCAGAACAGGGTTTACAAAGATCTATTATACCAGATTCGTCCTGCATTTGGAGGCAATATTATTGCCACCATCATTAACCCCGACTGCCGTCCGCAAATGGCAACAGTCAGGGAAGGGGTGATGAAGAAGGCGATCCTTGACCCCAACTATAAAGGAGAAATGGTATGGCTGGATGTAGAAAAATATGTTGACGATACAGCCTTTGTAGTGAAAGTAATCGAACGCCATATGGAACAAACAAAGGTGAACATTAAGAGCTCGCCGGTAATTGTGTCGGGTGGTTTTGGTGTGGGCTCTTCAGAAAATTTCAAACTCTTGCACAAACTCGCCACTCTTCTTGGCGGCGAAGTAGGGGCATCCCGTGCAGCGGTTGATGCCGGTTTCGCGGAACATGAGCGACAGGTAGGACAAACCGGAGTTACCGTAAGGCCTAAATTGTACATTGCCTGTGGCATCTCGGGCCAAATTCAGCATCTCGCCGGAATGATGGAATCAAGCCTGATCATTTCTATCAATAACGATCCCAATGCACCGATCAATAAAATTGCCAACTATGTCATTCACGGAAGGGTTGAAAATGTGGTTCCGAAAATGATCAGGTATTATAAAGAACACACAAAATAATTGGTAACATCTAATTCAGCATTTATGTCAAATTTTTTTACTGATAATCCCGATCTCCGGTTTCATCTTTCACACCCGTTGATGCAGAAAATAGTGGCGCTTAAGGAAAACAACTTCAAGAACAAGGATGCCTTTGATTTTGCTCCCAGAGATTATGAAGATGCGATGGACAGTTATACCCAGGTGCTGGAAACATTAGGAGAAATCTGCGGCGATATCATTGCACCGAATGCCGAATCGGTAGATCATGAAGGACCGACGCTGGAAAGCGGAAGAGTAAGCTATGCAAAAGGAACACAGGAGGACTTAGAAGCAGTCAGGCAGGCGGGGCTTATGGGCGTTACGCTCCCGCGTGAATTTGGCGGTCTTCATTTTCCTATCGTTCCTTATATGATGGGAGCCGATATGGTGTCCCGCGCCGATGCCGGTTTTGTAAATATCTGGGGATTGCAGGACTGTGCCGAAACCATTAACGAATTTGGCTCTAACGAGCAACGCGAAAAATATCTTTCCCGTGTTTCCCAGGGAGAAACAATGGCTATGGCTCTTACAGAACCTGATGCCGGTTCGGACCTGCAGGCCGTGATGCTGAAAGCCCATTTTGATGAAGCTAAAAATACCTGGCTACTAAATGGTGTAAAACGTTTTATCACCAATGGCGATGGCGATATTTCTCTTGTGCTTGCCCGTACAGAAGAAAAAACACAGGATGGGCGGGGGCTTTCGATGTTTATTCATGATAAAAGGAAGGGGGGAATTACAGTAAGAAGAATTGAAAATAAATTAGGGATAAAAGGTTCTCCAACCTGCGAATTGGTTTATAAAGATGCTCCTGCTGAACTTTGCGGACAACGCAAATTCGGTTTGATCAAATACGTAATGTCGCTGATGAATGGCGCACGCCTTGGGATCGCCGCGCAATCTGTGGGTATCAGTGAAGCAGCCTACCGTGAAGCATTGGCTTATGCAGAAAAGAGAGTGCAGTTCGGTAAACCGATCATTAAATTTCCCGCTGTATATGAAATGCTGGCCGTGATGCATGCAAAGCTGGCAGCATCACGATCCTTGTTATATGAAACCGCCCGTTTCGTTGACATCTATAAAACATACGCACATATTTCTGCCGAAAGAGAATTAACAAAGGAAGAAAAAGAAGAACAGAAAAAATATCAGAAACTCGCTGACGCGTTTACGCCACTGGCAAAGGGACTAACCTCTGAATTCTGCAATGATATTGCTTACGATGCATTGCAGGTACACGGTGGATCCGGATTTATGAAAGACTATCCGGTTGAACGCATTTATCGTGATGCCCGTATCACTACCATTTACGAAGGAACGACACAGATGCAAATAGTCGCTGCGATTAAAGGCGTTACTACCGGCGCTTATTTCGCGCAGATGCAGGAATATGAAAAGCTTGCGGTTAAACCTGAAACAGAATCCTACAAATCGCAGCTTATTTCCATGACCTTTGAATATGAAGATGCGGAGGCAAGAGTAACGGTTGATAACAACCAGGAGTTCATTGAATTTCATGCGCGCCGGCTGGTGGAAATGGCAGGCAATATCATTATGGGCTACCTGTTGCTAAACGATATGCAGCGTGACCATGACTATTGGAAGACCCTTGAGGTTTTCCTTCGTTATGCACGTGCACATAACCAGGCGAATGCCGCGTTTCTTGGTCATTCTACACTAAACGACCTGGGAAAATATAAATAAATTCTTTAGAGCTATGTGTTGTTGGATTTAAATTCCAATTCAGTATAAAATTTAGTTGTTCGTTATAAATCGCTTACGGCTAAATTTGACCCTATCTTTTATAGGTTCATACTGTTTACATTCAGAAAGTTTTCAAATTTGTTGTAAGATTAACTCCTTTATTTTTTCATCTTTTGAACTTGCTCTTCGCCTTCTTTGATATTCCCCCTTGTAGCAATTCAATTTGGGTGTCTTTTTAGGGATATACAGAAAATAACCGCCTATTTTCTAAAGCCGTTATGGTTGAGTTTTAATCTATCCGAACATTATATGCGACATGAGTTCGGTTCTGAAAACGTTTTGGACGATTTATTTTGGACGCCGCAGAGAGAAGATTTAAAACCTCTGTTAATTTCTACTTTGATTGCAATGAAAATGAAGCTGTTGAAAAATTTCAATTCTTATTTTTTCATCTTGGTCTCTGAAAGTGCACCAGGCTGTAAGAGAACTATTACAAATATAGAAATTGTGATTTCAAAATGCATATCAATTTTCATATGTTATCAAAGTAAATTAAGAGTAATGGAAGGAATGGTTAGTAGAATCATATGTTTTTTAACATATGAATACCCCAGGTGATCGAAAAACCTTCACGCAGGTTTTGAGTTAACAATTAGAAGAGTTGATGTTACGGCGAACGCATCTGTTCATTCAATTTTTTTATTGCGAAAAAGATTACCTCAATGCAGCGGGTCAGTACTTCGTTTATTTATGGTATCCAACTATGGGGTATACTCATTTTACTCTTGAACCAGCTACCAGTCAAGCAAAACCGTGAGCAAAGTTGGTGGGACCATATGGGTTGACGGTGATTTGGTGCAAGAAATAATAGCTCAAATTGAACTAAGAAAAAATGAGTCTGTGAAGCATTGATTTGATTGCGCTACTTTTTTACGCAGCATCTTCCTTTGGATAAACAATTGCTGCAATTTTGGAGATGCCACCATTAGCCTAAATTTAAAGGACAAAGTCGGTTAAAAGCCACGCCCTGACAAGATTGCACATCGTTGTTCGTTTGCTCAAATATTTGCGGGGTTCCGATCTGGGGTTTATCGCGGATGGGATAAACTATTGAATCATCTTTCCCCTAACGATTTCCATCAGCTCTGCTTTATAATTTTCCCCAATCAATATTTCTGCCGTTATATTTTTTAATCTCACTAAATTTCCTTCAATTCCGGTGATGCGTGAAATGGGAATGATAAAAGATTTATGTACACGAATGAATTGTTTTTTTGGCAAACGTTCTTCCAGTTCTATCATGGTCGTGTACACAAGCGTTTTTTGTGGCCCGCGGTTAATGGCCACATAATTTTTCATGCTTTCAATAAAATCAATATCAGCAAGGTTGATCTTCAGCAGCTTTCCTTTTGATTCTGTTTTTACGAAAATGTAATCGTCCTCTGTTTTTTCCTGCTGAGTTTCATTGCCTGCATTGATCTGCTCCACTGCCTTTTGAACCGCAGCTAGAAACCGCGCCAGGCGGATAGGTTTCATCAGGTAATCCACCACATACAGTTCATATCCCTCCAGTGCAAATTCACTATATGCCGTTGTCAATATTACTTTGCTCTTGCCCTGGATAGCTTTGATAAGATCAATACCGGAAAGCTCCGGCATTTGAATATCCAAAAAGACGAGGTCAATCTTTTGCTCGCCTAATAACTGCAAGGCTTCAATAGGGTTTGTAAAACTTGCCACCAGGTGCAGATGCGGTGTTTGCTTCACGTAATGATCGAGGATGTCAATAGCATGCTGCTCGTCATCAACAATAATACAGTTGATCATAATTTATCAATGTTTAATTCGGTAGCATAAAATTCCGATTCATCCTTCACCGTAAACTTGTATTGATCTCCATAGGCAAGATCCAGCCGTTTTTTGATATTTTCCAGCCCAATTCCTGTAGATAATTGTTTCGGTCCTGATCTTTTTTTGTTCCTGCAATAGAAATAAAGTTTGTTGCCTTTCACATTAAGTTTAATATCTATGGGGTATTCCTGGTTTTTCAGATCACCATGCATAAATGCGTTTTCAACCAGGGTGATCAATACAAAAGGAACGATCATTGCCCCATTCACTTCACCTCTCACTTCAAAATTTACTTTCAATTGGTTGCTGTAACGAAGCTGGCTTATCTTGATCACGTTGTTTACATGCTCGATCTCATCCTTTAATGGAGCTTTACCATCTTTTTGATTTCCCTTAGTAAGCGCATAACGCATAATATCACTGAGGGTGAGGATACCTTCTGATAGTTCCGCAGAATATGGAAGCGACTTGGCATATAAAAAATTCAACGTGTTGTGTAGGAAATGCGGGTTGATCTGTGCTTTTAAAAAATTAAAATTGGCCTGCGATATTTGCGTTTCAAGCTGCAGTTTCTGCGCTTCAAGCACCCTTTTCTGTTTCAATGATTCGCGTAGAACAGTGACATAAGCGAACAAGTAACTGAAAAGAATCATGGGGATCAGGGCCCCCATTTGTGACCCAATCATAGGTAATAGGGAATTATAATTGTTATGAAGCGCAACGGGCAGGAAATAGAATAGTAAAGTATTGTAAATAATAGTGATCAATACGATCATACCCGTGAGCTTAAGAAAGGAAGTAAATTTCTTATTTGCAGCGATGAGGTTGTAATAATAGTTCAGGGTAAAATAAAAGAATGTGATGACGTAAATGAAAGTAAACAAAGCCCTGAGACCGCCGCCGGAACTGGATTTAGGTTTTGGGATTGTGTTCACGGTCTCCTTGTGTGTGCCTGGTGCATACACAATAAAATAAATGAAGGCGGCCAAAAGACAGAGTCCAATGAACCCCAGCACCACATGCCAGAAACGATATCGTGTTTTAAATTTCATTTTTCATTTGTGAATATAGCGAGGCGGAGTAACAACAAGATTAAACACGATTTTATTTAGATAGCCCGGAATTTATAATTTGCCACAAATTCTTTGGGTTTTCACTAAAATGACCATTAAAAAAATATATTGTCAATACAACATACACAATAAAAGCAAAAATGATAAGAATTTGCACCCATGATGTTTTCTGAATATCTTGTTTTTTTGTTACAACACAAATTTCACCTGCACAGTATTGAGCTTCTTTTTTGTAAACCAAACCATAAAATAAACATCCTAAACAAATACCAAACGCTGATTCAAAGAATAAGAATACCAGGCAAACCAGGCAGGTAAGACCTGTTATAATGCTATATGAATTTACTACGACCAGAAGAAAGAACATCAAGCTTGCCAGAACTATACCTATTTTCCAGGCGAATTTTTTTTGAGCAGCCCCAACATATTCCGGAACCTGCCTGCTGACAATCAAACGCCCTATTATTAACGAAGGAGAAAACTTAGGGTTAACAAAGACACGTATTATTAAATCTGTCAGAAATATAATGATAAAATATTTGATCATTAAGAAATTCCCTTTGAACAGGATTAGCATTAAAGAGATGAACATAAATACAAATAGGATTCCTGCTGATGCTCTTATTTCGCGTTCATTTAAAACGGGAATATTATACCCCTCTACGTTTTCTCCAAATCTTATTATTTTATTTATCTTTTTCATCTTTTTTGTTTTTTTGTTTATATATATGACGCTTTACCCAGTAACCATGTTTTCAAGTTGGCTGCTCATCATTGGCTGACTGATGGCGTAAATTCATTTTTAAAGAAGGATGTAGAAACATCCTTCTTTTTGCTACTGAGAGCTATTGTTCTCAGTAGTCTTTATTTACATGCTTTCGTTGTCTTTCTTGTTCACTACATCACCTTCTTCAATGGTAATGAATCAACAATCAACAATGGCAAACAAGTAGTGGAATGAGAGCAATTGCAATGAAAAGAATAATCTGTTTCATAATTGAAGTGTTTTATTTGATTATATAATTGCGACATTGGGATGGCGCATTTTAATTCCCCAGGATCCCACCGCTCTGCTGTACTCTTTTTAATTCATCTTCTGCACCGCTTGTACGTTGCCTGGTAGCCTTCACGGTATTACTTCCAAATCGAAGATTCAAACTGAGTTTGAATTGCTGACTCTCCTGGCGAAAACTGAAATTCATTTTCTGCCCGGCAAAATCGGATGCAGCTCTGAATTTCATCGTGTGAAATACATCACTCATGGAAGCCTTAACGGTTGCCCTTCCCTTCATGACCTGTTTTGATAAACCGGCATCCACATTGTAAATAGATCTTCCTTTGAAGCTTCCCATGTAAATGGTTGGTGCATTATAGAAGCCGCTCAACTCTGCAGTCCATGTTTTCGCAAGCTTCAAACTGTTCTGCGCAAAAAAAGTGAAACCAAAAGCATTGAGATCTACCTGGCGACCTGTGCCGAAATCAGCTTTGTACTTTGAATAGTTGCCACTGATGGCAGTGAATAAGCTGTACGATTTATATTGAAAAGGATAACTCACGTTGAAACTGGCAATATCCTGTGTAGCTAAATTTTTCTTGGAAAGAAAAGCTTTTGTTTTTTCAACCGTGTCAACGATCTGCGTGAACAGATCTTTTACATGACTGTAATTAAGGCTGATGTTCAGTTTATATTTATAAGTATGTGTAATGCCAAAACTGTTTGTGTATTGCGGACGAAGATTGATATTCCCCTTCATGAAAGTGTATTCATCCAGTTTAAATTCAAAGGGATTTAAATCCTGGTATGCAGGCCGGTCAATTCGGCGACTATAACTCAGGCTCCATTGTTTCATCGGGTTTTTATTGAAGGTGATGGCCGCACTGGGGAAGAGATCTGTGTATGATCTTTTGAAAGAGGAAGCATTGGGATCATAACTGCTTCCATTAAATTTTAATCCATTGGACACGCCTTCTGAAACCGTGTTCTCCACGCGAAGGCCTCCCTGGATCATAATTTTTTTGTATTGACGGTTATAATTCACATAGCCTGCATTGATGTTTTCCGTATAGATGAAATGATTACTGCGGTCTTTATCCAGGTCTTCAACGGAGCCGTTCACATTGTAGCTTTGAAAATCATTATCGGTTTTTACCCAGGCCGATTTTGTACCGAAGCCAAGCTTTCCTTTCATGAAATTCTGCTCATAATCTGCTTTGATGGAATTAATATTGATCTGTGCAGGTGAAACCATATGGTAGATCACACTGCTTAGCTTCGTTTGCCCTGAAGCATCGTAGTAATCATTCGGCTGCAACTGGTCACTGTTGAGATCATAGGCGCCGCGGTCTAAATTGACTACAAGGCTGGTTCCCTTCGGATCAGAGTAATTATAGTTGAGGTTAATATTAGCATTATGTCTTTTCAATTTGGTGTCGTTACCGGCAACCAGGATTCGATCAACAGTAGTGGTTGTTGCGTTTGAAATAAAAGTTTTGCTATAACTGGTTGAAATGGGATCAACAAGTATTCCATTCACCATCACACCAATTGTATTCTTCCTATTAATAAAATAATCAGCGCCGATCTTGAAATTAT